>CALGIB010000868.1 GCA_937915955.1 uncultured Pseudomonadota bacterium | reverse complement strand
TTTGCTTCGAGTCCCCCGGGTCTTTGGCGTCAGCGCCTGGTGAGCCGGTCGAGCTCTCGCAGCAGGTCGTCCGGCTCCACGGGCTTGCTCAGGAAGCTCTCGGCGCCGGCCGCCAGGCAGCGCTCGAGCCGCTGGCCGCCGTCGAAGCCAGAGACGAGCAGCACGGGGGCTGTGAGCCCGGCCGCGCGCAGGGCCCGGTAGGTGGCCTCGCCGTCCATGCCCGGCATCACCAGGTCCAGCACCACCACGTCGATGGAGGCGCCGTGGTCCCGCACCTCGGCCAGGGCGTGCTCGCCGCCAGGCGCGGCGGTGACGCGAAAGCCGGCGGCGCTCAGCAGGCGCTGGGTGGCGCGCAGGACCAGGGGCTCGTCGTCCACCACCAGGACGCGGGTCTCCTTGGCTCCTTCGGGGAGTGGGGGTGGCGAGGCGGGCTCGGCGGCCTCATCCTCCCCCGGAGGGGCCGCGGGGAGCACGAAGCGCACCCTGCAGCCCTGGCCCGGTGCGCTGTCCAGTGCGAGGGTGCCGCCGTGACTGTGGACGATGCCGTAGGCCACGGACAGGCCCAGCCCGGTGCCCTCTCCGGGGCCGGCCGTCGTGTAGAAGGGCTCGAAGGCCCGCTCGACGGTCCTGGCGTCCATGCCGCGGCCGGTGTCGCTCACCTCGACCTCGACGCGGGCGCCGTCCTCCCCCTCGGGGGCGATCGATCTGGCGGTGATGGTCAGCTGTCCGCCGTCCTTCATGGCGTCGCGCGCGTTCAGGCAGAGGTTCATCAGGACCTGCTCGAGCTCCGCGCGGCTGGCCTGGACGTAGAGCCCAGCGGGCGCGTGGATCTCGATCCGGATCGACGGGTCGAAGGTGCGCCGGTGGAGCCGGACGGTGGTGGCGACCGCCTCGGCGATGGAGACCCGGCTGTACTCGCTGGGGCGGTGGCGGGAGAAGGCGAGCAGCTGGCCGCAGAGGGTCGCGCCGCGGTCGACGGCCGTTCGGATGTCGTCGAGCACCTCGTCCCGCACGTCGGCGCCGCAGGAGCTCGACTGCAGGTAGTGGGCGTTGCTCAGGATGCCGCCGAGCAGGTTGTTGAAGTCGTGGGCCACTCCGCCGGCCAGCTGACCCACCGCCTCGAGCTTCTGGGACCGCAGCAGCTGCTCCCGCAGGGCGTCACGCTCCTCGCGGGTGGCCTCGAGCCTGGCCCGCGCCTCGGCCAGTCGGTGCGTCCAGCGCAGCACCATCGCCACGATCAGGCTGGCGACGACCGCGCAGGTGACCGCGCCCGTGATGCTGAGGTCGGGGGCTTCTGGCGTGTTGGGCGAGGATTCCGGCATGGAGGTCCGGGCGGTGAGCCGAGCATAGGGGATCTGAGGCCCCGCGCGGCGCTAACGCAGCTCGAGGTCCACCCACGCGCTCGTGTCGCAGCTGTAGCCGGCGTTGGCCTCGACCCTCAAGGTGAGCTCTCCCGGGCTCACCGGGAGCGGGCCGAAGCTACGGGCCGGCTCGTACTCCAGCACGGCGCCGCTGCGCCACAGCTCGGTCTCGCCCTGCCACACGCTGAAGACCCCGCCGTCGCCACAGGCCGCGCGGCCCCAGTCCTGCATGCCGGCGCCCCCGGAGAGCTCGGCGTAGCCCTCGGGGAGCTGCAGCGTCACGGTGCTCGGCGCGTGGGCGAACAGGCCGGTGCAGTGGTGCTCGCCGCCGATCATCAGGCCAGGGCCCCAGTCGTTGCCGTCCACCATCAGGCTGCCCCAGCCGACGCTGCCCTGGGGGTCGAGGTCGGCCACCTGCAGCGCCCCATCGACCGGCTCGCAGTCGGCGACGTCCCGGCCGGCCAGGGCCGACCAGCGGCTGTGCAGGAACAGGCGCACAGCGTGCGCTCGCACCTCGAAGCTGGATCCCACGCCGAAGACGTCTTCGTGCACGTCGTCACGGATCAACTCGACGGCGGCGACGGCCTCGGCGTCCAGCGTGGCCCAGTCCAGCGGGCCGGCCAGCAGCTCCTCGATCAGCGCCCCGGGGTCCCGCCCCTGCTGAAGGTTCCAGACCAGGACCGGGTCGGTGTAGGCGGCGTAGCTCTGCGAGTTGTAGCTCCAGGGCGAGGTCAGCCACGGCTGCTCCGGGTCCACCGCCAGGGCCGTCGAGGTATACCAGACCCCCAGGTCCACGTCGCAGTCCCAGGGGATGACGCGCACCTGCCCCTCGTCGACGAACAGGTAGAAGTTGTTCCCGTCGGCGGAGAAGCTGTCCAGGCTGCCCATCACGGAGCGCGCGACGGACTCGCGGAAGAAGCCCTCGGTGTCGATGAGCGCCTCGATCTGGTCGGCGTCCATCGCCCGCAGTGCCTCGGCGGCGGCCTTCAGCTCGCTGCCGTCTCCGCCGAAGCTCGTCTCGGGCTCGTACCAGAACAAGGGCTCGTCCATGGGGTTGAGCCCCTGGCCCCAGTTGTGCGCGTTCATGCTGTAGAGCGCGCCCTGATCGTGGCCGAACCAGCGCTCGACGAAGCGGTCGTCGACGCTCTCGAGCAGCACGAAGAAGCCGGCCGGCTCCCCGTTGACGTGCAGCCGCACCCAGCCCGTGCGCGAGGCCGGGACCCCTGCTCGACGCAGGGCCGAGGTCGCCAGGAGCTCGTTGAGGTAGCCGTAGTCCTGGCTCGAGTTGTCCAGCTTGAGCTCGTCCAGCCCCGCCAACTCCTGGCCGTCGACGAAGCGGTCGAAGCTCAGCTTCAGCGAGGGCTTGCCGGCCCGCATGGAGCCCGAGCCGAAGGCCCGCAGGCCGATCTCGGCCAGGTCCTGCTCGCCCCAGCGCAGGTCCGCCCGGGCCCAGGTCTTGCTGGTCGGGCTGTCCCGCACGGTCAGCCAGTCCTGGGCGTCCATCTCCAGGTAGACGTCGTGGATCCGGGTGGGGTCGAACAGCGCCTCGCTGGGATCGTCCGCGCCTTCGATCTGCTCGACCTGCGTGTCGTAGACCTGTGAGGGCGCGGACTCCTCGGGAACCTCGCGCCGGTGGGCAGGGTCGGAGACCGTCGAGCAGGCCAGCACCAGAGGCAGGGTGAGCACGCTCGGAGTATGCCCCCTTGATGCTCTTGTTGGTCCTCGCATGCACCTCCCTGACGGATCGCCAGCTGGCGGACCGGGTCCTGGCGGGCGACCTCGACGGACTCGGACCCCTGCTCGCCGAGGACGAGGCCGCGCCGCTGGCGGCCTGGCGCGAGGACGCGCGGGCCTGGGCACGGCTGGGCCCCGAGGCCGAGGCGCTGCGGCGCGAGAGCCGCGAGATGATGCGCGCGGCCGTCGACGAGGAGCTGCAGAAGGGGGACCTGGAGGGGGCCGCGACGATGCTGGCGAGCGCGGTGCCCGCCTGGCCCGAGGACACGGCCTTTCTGATGCTGGCGGGCCA
>CALGIB010000867.1 GCA_937915955.1 uncultured Pseudomonadota bacterium | reverse complement strand
CCCACCTGACCCACCAGCCCTTCATCTTTGGCCCAGGCCAGCAGGTCGGCGCCGTAGGGGTTGTGGGCGGGCGCGCCGTTGAGGCTGTGGCAGGTCGTGCACGAGGTGCTGCCCGAGATGCACGTCGGGGCCTCGTCGTAGAGCTCGCAGAACAGCGCCGGCGCCTGGGGCCTGGCCCACGTGGAGGACAGCGCCAGCAGCCACATCAGATGGGGCTCGTGGCGCCGATGGGCGCGCAGATGCCGGTGAAGCCCAGGTCCAGGCACTCCTGCTCGTCGGGGCAGACGGCCACCCCGGGGGTGCAGAGCAGCACGCAGACCGGGTGCTCCAGGCCGGCCTCGTAGCAGAGGGGCGAGGCCGACTCCAGGCCCTCGGGAGGGGTCGGGCAGGTGCCATCGTCGCACCAGGGCAGGCAGATGCCGCTGTCGTGGTTGATGTACTCGCCGCCAAAGCAGCTGCTCTCGGCGGGGCAGTCCACGCCGTCGACGTTGGGGTGGCTGCAGGTGCCGTACATGCCGGCCTGGCCGAAGGGCTCGCCCGCGCAGAGCAGGACGCCGTCGACCTGGGCGCACTCCAGGGACTCCGGGCAGTCCTCGGCGTCGGCCTCGCAGACCTGGGCGCAGCGGCCGTTGTCCAGGCAGGTGGTCTGGCCGTAGCTGCCGTCCAGATCGCACTCGCCGCGGTAGTCGTCCGGGTCGCAGGGGGGCGCGCAGTAGGCGCCCGCGAACCCGGGCACGGTGGTGCAGTCCGAGCCGGCGCCGCACTGGGCGTCGCTGACGCAGGGCTCGTAGGCCGGGCCCGCGTAGGAGAAGGGCGGGTCCGAGTCCTCGCGGGCCGAGTCCTGGCCCTGCTCGCTGTCGTGCGCCGGTGGCGGCGGACCCTTGGTGAGGGTCTCGTCCGGGGTGCAGGCCAGGGCGAGGAGCAAGGTCATCGGCGCGGAGTGTACCGGCTCAGGTCCCGGGTGCCCAGCGCATGCCCGGGGGGCCCTGGATCCCGCGTTCGCGCCGGATGTAGCCCAGGAAGGGGTTGGTCTCGAGCTCGCGCGCGAGCGTGGTCATCGGGCCGTGGCCGCTCCAGACCCGGAGCGCGCCCGGCAGCTGGGTCAGCCGCCGAAGGCTCTCGACCATCTGCGCGGGCACCGACATGGGGAAGTCCGTGCGCCCGATGCTGCCCGCGAAGAGCGTGTCGCCGACCAGGATGTCCGTGTCGTCGTGCCAGCAGCCCTGACCGGGCGTGTGCCCGGGGGTCGCCAGGAAGCGCAGCGTCGTCTCGCCGAGCTGCACGCTGAAGCCGTCCTCGATCCAGTGGTCGATGCGCCCGCAGGGACGGTTCAGCTGGGGCATCCCGAACATGGTGCCCTGGATTGGCAGCGTCTCGAACAGCGGCCGCTCCTGCGTGCAGAGGTAGGTCGGCACGCGCCAGTCCTGCTGCAGCCTGGCCAGCGCGCCGGCGTGGTCCAGGTGCGCGTGGGTCAGCAGGATCATGCGGATGTCCGGCTTCTCCGCGGCGAGCGCGAGCGCCAGCTCGTCGGACTCGCCCGTGTCCACGATGGCCGCGGCCCCGGTGGCGGGATCGGTGATGAGGTAGGCGTTGACCTCGAAGGCCCCGACAGTGAAGCAGCGCACGTCCATGGCCCCTCGCTAACCCGGACCGGCGAGGCCCCGGTTAGGCTTCGCGCATGTTGATGCTGCTAGCGATCTTGTCTACCGGCGTGGTCCAGGCCCAGGACGAAGAGCCAACGGCCGACGAACTCGCCGCCGAGCTGTACGCCGCAGGCGCGCAGCACCTCTACTACAGCGAGTACACCGAGGCTCTGGCTGCCTTCGAGGAGGCCTGGGAGCTCACCCGCCAGGTGGACCTGCTCTACAACATCGCCAACGTGTACGAGCAGATGGGCGACGACGTCGAGGCGCTGGCCTACCTGAAGGCCTACCAGGACGCCGTGGACGACAAGCTCTCCCAGAAGACCGCCGAGCGCCGCGTCGTGGTGGTCTCCGAGCGGCTCGAGCAGTCCGGCATCGATCCCAGGGACGTCCAGGCCGCCACCGTCGGCCAGGTCACACAGCGGGGCAAGGTCGTGGTGCCGGACGAGGTCGGCGGCGTCGTGACGGCCGAGATCAGCGCCTCCGGCAGGGCCCCCCGCGACGCGAAGGACAAGGCCCCGCGCAGCGGCCCCAGCCGCGCCCCGGGCCAGACCGCCGGCTACGTGATGGTGCCCGCCGGCGGCCTGATGGCTGTGGGCTTCGGGGTCACCGCCGGGGTCACCTACGCCAAGGGGCGGGGCTACCGCGAGGCCATCGATCGGCCCTCGTACGAGGCCATCCGGCCGCTCAACAACGCCTCGGTGGCGCTCACCGCCGTGGGCCTCGGGCTGGCCGCTGGCGGCGTGGTCCTGGCCATCGACGACGGGCCTCGGATCAGCCCCACGCCGGGCGGAATCCTGCTCTCTGGGAGCTTCTAGATGCTGCTGCTCCTGACCGCTTGCCTGCCGCGCTGGAAGGACGACTGGGCCCCGCCGCGCAACACGGATCGGCCGCCGATCGAGACCGGCGACACGGGGGACACCGGTGACACCAGCGACACCGGGGACACGGACGAGCCCTGCTTCATCGAGGTCTCGGCCTCGATCACCGCGGACGAGACCTGGTCCAAGGGCTGCACCTACACCCTGACCGAGGCCGTCTTTGTCGAGGCGCCGGCCGTCCTGGGCATCCAGCCCGGCGCCCGCATCGAGGGGGTGGCGGGCTCGGCTCTTGTCGTCGCCCGCGGGGCCGGACTCCGGGCCGAGGGCAGCGCCAGCGAGCCCATCGTCTTCACCTCCGCCGCCGAGGCCGCGGCGCCGGGTGACTGGGGCGGCGTGGTGATGCTGGGCAGCGGCTTCGTCAACAGCCTGGGCCAGGTCCCCGGCACGCCCGTCGAGGAGACCCGCCTGGCCTACGGCGGCACCGAGCCGGCGAGCGGCTGCGGCACCCTGTCCTATGCGCGCATCGAGTACGCGGGCGGCGCCGCCGTGAACGCCACCCTCCCGGCGCTGACCCTGGGCGGCTGCGGGGGCGCCACGGTCGTGCACGACCTGCAGATCCATCAGAGCGGCGCGGCGGGTGCCAGCGTGCTGGGCGGCGACGTCGACCTGCAGCGCCTGCTCGTCACCCGCCCCAGCACCACGGGCCTGGAGTGGGCCGAGGGATGGACGGGCCGCGCCCAGTGGCTGGCCGTCCAGCTCGACGCGGAGCGGGGCACCCAGGGCATCAAGGGCGGCAACCTGCGGCAGGACCACGACGCCGAGCCACGCAGCCTGCCGACGCTCTTCAACGTGACCGTCGTGTCCACCAGCGACGCCACGTCGCGTCAGCTCGCCCTCGTGCTGGGCGAAGGCACCGGCGCCTTCGCCAGCAACCTGATCCTGTCCGGGCTGTCGGCGGGCGCGTTGGACCTTCGCGACGAGGCCCAGGTCCGGATCGACGCCAGCGAGCTGAAGTTCGCCGCGACGCTGCTGAACGACTGCGGTCCGACCGGCTCCATCTTCTACGAGAAGGAGGACGAGGGCACGGCCCAGGACGATGACTTCGGCTTGGACGAGAAGGCCTTCATGGGCACGCAGCCGGGTGTGCTCGCGGCGGATCCCGGGCTCTCGGACCCGGGGAACCGCAGCGCGCCGGGGCTGACCCCCGCGGCGGGCGGCGCGGCCACCAAGGGCGTCGCCACGCCGCCTGACGACGGCTTCTTCGACGTGACCGCCGCCTACATCGGCGCGGT
>CALGIB010000866.1 GCA_937915955.1 uncultured Pseudomonadota bacterium | reverse complement strand
TCGAAGTCGTGCTCGCCCATCAGGGCGCGGGCCAGCTCCTCGCTCGCGGCCTCGTGGACCTCGTAGCCCAGCCGCGCCAGGCGATGGGCGACCGGAGCCCGCTGGCTCGCCGAGGCGTGCACGACCAGGGCCTTGGAGGGAGCGGCCTGGACCAGGCGCAGGAAGCTTCGAATCATCGGTGCTCTCGGTGGGGGATGACCTGCTCCTCGATGCGTCGTCTGTCGCTGCCCTTGCGATCGGAAGGACCCAGGCGGAGCATGAGGGCCGCTGATGGAGGCATGGATGCTGCTGTGGATGGTCTTGTCCTGCGACCGGCCCGGGCCCGAGCCCCAGGACACCGAGCTTCAGGCGATCTGCACCGAGGGCAGCGCGTGGAGCCCTGGGACCCAGGCCTTCCGGGACGCCTCGGCCGACTGGGGTCTCGACGAGATCGAGCCGGTGGGCGTGCGCCTGTCCGCGGTGGACTTCGACGGCGACGGCTGGCCCGACCTGAGCGTGCGAGGCGGGGCCAGCGCGGGCTCGAGCGAGCGCGCTGCGAGTTGGCTGCTCCGGAACACGGGCCAGGGCCGCTTCGAGGACGTCACGCTGTCCAGCGGGATCCTCGCCAGCCGCGAGGACGGTCAGCTGCGCGAGGGCGTGGTCTGGGTCTGGGCGGACGTCGACAACGACGGCGATCTGGACGCCTACTCGGGGCTCTCGGACGCCTCGGGCTCGCTGGCCCCGCACACCAGCGAGCTGCTTCTCAACGACGGCGCGGGCCACTTCAGCCTGGCCTCGGAGAGCCTGGAGCTGCGGGTCGGGGCTGGCGATATGCCCTACGGCGCGGCCTTCGCGGACGTCGATCTCGACGGCGACGTGGACCTCTGGATCACCCAGTACGCGGACAGCGACTACCGGCAGGACCAGCTCTACGCGGGCGACGGGCAGGGCGGCTTTCGGGAGGTCACCAAGGATCGAGGGCTCAAGACCAGGCGCTGGAGCAGCCTCTCGGACGTCAACGGCGCGCTGTCCCACAGCCTGGCCTGGTCGGCGCTGGCCTGCGACCTGAACAACGACGGCGCCCCCGAGCTCCTGGCCGCCAGCTACGGCCGCGCCCCCAACCACCTCTGGCTCAACGACGGCGCCGGCGGCTTCGAGAACCGCTCGATCGCCAGCGGCTACGCCTTCGACGACCGGGTCGACTGGTCCGACAACGAGTCCGCCCGCTGCTGGTGCTCGCTGCACCCCGAGGACGACGACTGCGAGGGCGTGCCCGCGCCCGAGGCCATCGCCTGCAGCGGCGACGACGACGCCTTCCGCTGGAGCCACTCCTCGGACCGCGAGGCCTACCGCCTGGGGGGAAATTCCGGCGCCACGATGTGCCGCGACGTCGACAACGACGGCTGGGCCGACCTGCTGACCAGCGAGATCGTGCACTGGGACGTGGGCTCCAGCTCCGACCCCAGCGAGCTGCTGTTCAACACCCAGGACCCCCAGGTCGCCTTCGAGCGCCCCGGCAACGAGGTCACCGGCCTGATCCGCGAGCACGAGGTCGCCGCCTGGAACGACGGCGACATCACCGGCTCGCTGCTGGACTTCGACAACGACGGCTGGGCCGACGTCTACATCGGCGACTCGGACTACCCGGGCAGCCGAGGTCGCCTGTTCCACCAGAGCGCCCCGCGCAGCTTCGAGCCCGTCCCGTCGGACCAGGGCGTCGATCACTACCGCAGCCACGGCTCGGTGGCGGCCGACTTCGACCAGGACGGCGACCTGGACTTCGTCGTCGGCCACTCGACCGCCCGCTGCGACGACGAGTGCTACAGCCCCGCGGTGCCCCGCCTGCTCGAGAACGTGCTCGGCCAGGACGGCAACTGGGTGCAGGTCCGCCTGGTCGGCGGCGAGGGCAGCAACCGGGCCGCGATCGGCGCTCGGGCCGAGCTCAGCACCGAGCAGACCACGCAGACGCAGCAGGTCGGCGGGGGCCACGGGCAGTGGGGCAGCCAGGACGACCTGGTCCTGCACTTCGGCCTGGGCCCCAGCTGCGACGGGGCGCTGAGCGTCACCTGGCCAGACGGCTCGCGCTCGGTCGAGACGCACAGCGTGCTCGCCGGCCACGCCTACGAGCTGGTCCAGGGCGAGGGCCTGCGGCTGCTCCGCTGACGCGCTTGGCCTACGCTGTCCCGATGCGTCGTCACCTCGAGCCGCTGCTGGCGGGCCTGGCTGGGCTCCTGCTCGGGAGCGGGTTGGCCCTGGGCCTGGTCTGGCGGGACCTCGACAGGCTCGGGCAGGCGGTGCTGGGCTACGGCCAGGCCGACTCCTATGGCGCCGTCTACCTGCACCACGCTTTCCAGCGGGCCCTGCTGGCCGGTCGCTGGACCCTGGTGGATCCGGACCAGCTGCACCCCGTGGGCTTCAGCCGCGTGGGGGACGCCGGGGGCAACAGCCTCGAGTTCGTCCTGGGCGGCCTGTTCGCGCTGATTCTGGACTTCCCGGCCTGGTACAACGTCGCGGCGCTGGCCTGGATCCCGCTGAACCTGCTGGCCTTCTTGCCCCTGGGGCGGCACCTCTGGGGCCGCTGGGGGCCGGCGCTGGCCGCCGGCGCCGCCTGGGCGATGATGCCGCCGGTGATCGGCCAGATCGCCGCTGGGCGCCTCACCCAGGTCGTCCTGTTTGCCCTCCCCCTGGCTCTCCTCGGGCTGCTCAAGCTCTCCGAGGAAGGGGGCCGTCGCGCGGCGGTCCTCGCGGGCGTGGGCATGGGCCTGGCGGGGCTGTCGTACTGGTTCTACGGCTACTTCATGGCCCTGCTCGCGCCCCTGATCCTGCTCCCCGCGCTGTGGCGTCGGCCCCGCCGCGAGCTCCTCGTCGAGGTGGCCCAGGCCGCCGGCGTCTGCCTCCTGGTGATCGCGCCGCTGCTTCTGCTGGTGCTCTCCGAGCGCTCGAGGTTCGCCTCGGGCAGCTTCGCGGTCTCCGATCCCACCTCGCCCGACGCCCTGTCCCTCTGGGGGCCCGGCGCCCGGCACATGCAGGGCTGGTTACCCTGGGTCTTCCTGCCCGGCTTCGCGCTGACACTCTGGAAGGGCCACCGACGAGCGCTCTGGTCCGGGTTGGTCGTCCTGACGCTGGTCTTCGCGATGGGCGCCGCCCAGGTCTCGCCGGCGGGTTGGACCTGGAGGCTGCCCTACTGGGTGCTCTGGAAGCTGGCGCCGGGGCTGGACCGCATGACCCACCCCGATCGCTGGGTCCACGTCGCCGGGCTCTTTCTGACCCTCCTGGCGGCCGACGGGTTGGCTCGCTGGAAGGCCTGGGCCACCTGGGTCCTACCCCTGGGTGTCTTTGTCCAGCTGCAGGTCATGAGCCTGCCGATGGGCTCGTGGCGCCCCGGCCTCGAGCCCCCCTACACCCAGCTGGCGCAGCAGTCGGGGGGAGCGGTGGTGGTGCTCCCCTTCCTGCAGTGCGCCGACGCCGTGCGCTTCCAGCCCTTCCACGGCCGCCCCCTGGTGGGCGGCATGGTCGAGCGCATGCCGGAGAAGCGGCCGCCGGAGTTCGAGGCCTTCGTGCTCGGCAGCCCGCTCCTGACCGGTCTCTTCGGGCTGTCGCAAGGCGAGGACGTCGAGGTCGAGCTGTGGCAGGAGGACCTCGAGGCCCTGCAGCGCGCCGGCGTCGACACGCTGCTCCTGGACAGGCAGTGCCAGATGCGCTCCGGCACGGCCCGCGACGTGGCGCTGGAGGAGCAGGTCACCGAGCTGCTGGGTCCGCCCCAGTACCGTCACGACGCCGGCGCGGTGTGGGCCCTTCCCACCCAGGGCGGTAGAGCCGGGGCGCCCCCGAGGGCGGAGCGGGAGCTGACGCTCCGGGACATCCCGAACGCCAGGAAGGCCAGCCCCGGGGCGCCTCGTTCGCCTCCGCCGCAGCCGCCTTCTGGGGCCCAGGGGCAGCCACCTCGCTGAGTCCTGGCTTACAATGCCGCCGGCAAACCCGGGAGAGACATGCAGGCGGGCCAGGTGGCGGACCAGCCGATGGTGGAGCTGCTCTGCGGCCTGGTGGCCCAGGGCGCCAGCGGTCGGCTGGAGGTGCGCGAGGACAAGCGTCGCCGACAGCTCTTCTTCGAGGGCGGCGAGGTCAGGTTCACCAAGAGCAACCTCAAGAGCGAGTCGCTCGAGGTGCTGGCGGTGCGCCACTCCGAGCTCGAGCCCGAAGCGCTCGTGCAGCATCAGCACACCACGCGCTTGCGCAGGGTCCTCGACCAGACCGCGGGCGAGTGGAGCTTCACGCCGAACTCGGCGCCGCCCTCGCGCACCTCGATCGATCTGCTCGGGATCGCCTGGCGGCACGTGCTCGCGGGCTCGATGGACCGGGTGGACGCGCGCCTGGCCGGCCTCGGTCAGCGCTTCCCGCGGCTCACCGGCCGCGGCGCCGCCGTCTCTTCGCTGCCCCTCGATGGGGGCCTGATCGAGATGCTCGGGGAGCTGGACGGCGCCCGCACGATGGAGGACGTGCTGTCCTTCGCGCCCGCGGACCCCGACCGGGCCACGATGGCGATGTATCTGGCGCTGGTGACCGGCGCGGTGGACTTCACGGAGACCGGGGACGACACCGAGATCCACACCACCGCGATGGCCGAGCCCGAGGCCGAGTTCCTCTTCGAGGACGAGTTCGACGACGATCCCAATGACTTCGACGACGTGCCGGACGAGGACGCCCCGGCTGAGGCGCTGCGGGACGAGCCCACCGCCGCGACCTTCGATCCCTCGGTGGCCAGGCTCCGCGCCGAGCTCGAGCGGGTGCAGTCCTGCGAGGACTACTTCGCCGTGCTGGAGATCCACTGGGACGCCAGCGAGTCCGAGTACCGCAAGGCATGGTTCCGTCAGGCCCAGCAGTGGCACCCCGACCGCTGGCAGAGCGAGTCCGAGGCCGCCCGCGCCCTGGTCGACGAGCTCTTCGCCAGCCTGAACGAGGCCTGGTCCACGCTGGGCGACGCCGGCGCGCGCGAGGCCTACATCAACAGCGTCATCCACGGCATCCAGTCCGAGGAGGAGCTGGCGATGGAGAAGGTGCGCGCCATCCTGGCCGCCGAGGACCAGTTCAAGGCCGGGCTGCAGCGCTTCCACCGCGGCGACCTGGTGGGCGCGCACGAGTACTTCAAGACCGCCCACGAGATGGTGCCCGAGGAGTCCGAGTTCCAGGCCTACTACGGCTTCACGTTCTTCAAGACCCACTGGGGACGCGACAACGATCGGGCCCAGGAGGGCGTCACCCTGATCAAGGCGGCCATCGACAACCACGTCAAGCTGGACGCCGGCTGGGTGCTGCTGGGCAAGGTCTTCCGCGAGGTCGGCAAGCAGAAGGCCTGCGTCAACGCCTTCAAGCGCGCGCTCGAGATGAACCCCGGCAACGCCGAGGCCGAGCGCGAGCTCAAGCGCCAGGTCCAGACGATGAAGAAGGACGTCGAGAAGAAGAAGGACGACAAGCCGGGCTTCTTCGGGCGCTTCTTCGGCAAGAAGTGAGCGACCTCTACGCGGACAGCGTGCTCTTCCATCTGCGGCCGATCCAGGCCCTGATCGAGGACGACAGCGTCAGCGAGATCCTGGTCAACGGCCCCGACCAGGTCTACGTCGAGCGCCAGGGCCGCCTGCAGCAGGTCGACGTGCGCTTCCACGGCGACGACGAGCTGCTGGCCGCGTGCATCAACCTGGCCCAGTACAGCGCCAAGCGCCTGGACAGCGACAACCCCCGCTTCGACGGGCGGCTCCCGGACGGCTCGCGCGTGCACGTGGTCACGCCCCCCATCACCACCTCGGTGCACCTGGCCATCCGCAAGTTCCAGGACAAGCGCTTCGGCCTGAAGGACCTGATCGGCCTGGGCTTCTTGACCGAGGACGCCGCCCGCTTCCTCAAGGTCGCGACGCTGATGCAGCGGAACGTGGTGGTCAGCGGGGGCACCAGCTCTGGCAAGACCACCCTGCTCAACGTGATGTCCGGGTTCCTGGACGACCACGAGCGCATCGTCCTGCTCGAGGACAGCCCCGAGCTGCAGCTGCGGAACAAGCACGTGGTCAGCCTGGCTACGCGGCCCGCCGACCAGCACGGAGAGGGCGCGATCACCATGCGTGAGCTGCTGCACTCGACGCTGCGCCTGCGCCCGGATCGCATCCTCGTGGGCGAGGTGCGCGGCCCCGAGGCGCTGGACCTGCTCAACGCGCTGAACTCGGGCCACGGCGGCACGATGACCAGCCTGCACGCCAACAGCCCCACCCAGGCCCTGGCCAAGCTCGAGACCCTGTGCCTCTTCGCGGGCGAGGAGATCCCACCCCGAGCCATCCGGACCAGCATCGCCAGCGCGGTGGACATCGTCTTGCAGTGCAGCCGCATCCAGGACGGCAGCCGCCGCGTCACGGCGATCAGCGAGGTCCGCTCGACCCTGGACGGCGACGGCAACTACGTCGTCACGCCCCTGTTCACGCTGCACACGCAGGGCCTGGACGCCTTCGGCAAGCTGATCGGCCGGCTCCAGGGCAGCGGCAACCTGCCCAGCTTCCACGAAGAGGCCAAGGCCAAGGGCTGGTTCGTGAAGCCCATCGCCTACGGGGTGCTGGAGGAGGGGTGAACGGAAGGAGGCCTGCAGCGCACGAGTTAGACGCCCGCCATGTTGCTGCTCACCTCCATCGCGCTCGCCACCCAGGTGGCCCCCGAGAACCTGCCCTGTCCGCTGGACCCCAGCGACAGCGTGCGGGTCTACCACCGCGCCAGCAGCAACACCCACGGCGGCTGGGACAGCGACCTGGCCAGCTACTCCAGCCAGGGCCAGTGGCGTGAGTACGCGCTCGGGACCTGCCGGGACACCCTGTTCACGCTGTACGGCGAGGACATGCGCGAGGAGCTCACCGACGAGCAGAAGGCCGCGCTGACGGCTCGCCTGGCCGAGCTCCGGCCCATGCTGCCCCAGGACCCCTCGGAGCTGCAGGTCTGGGATCGCTACTTGATCGCGGCAGAGATGTACCGGGTCCTGGGTCGCGACAGCGGCTTCCTCTACCAGCTCTACCTCGAGGCCAGCTGGGTCGCGCGCGACGTGGCCGTGGGCGAGTACCTGGGCCTGGAGGGGCCGGTGCGGGCCCGCGAGCTGCTGGACGCCGGGGCGCTCGAGCTCAAGAAGGACCTGGACCCGCACACCCGCAAGATCGTGCTGCACAACCTCGCCCGGGTCGCGCACCGGGGCGGCTTCGTCGGCGAGCGGGACGACTACCTCGCCCAGTTCCAGGCCGTCGGGCAGCTCACCAACGAGGAGCGCAAGGTGCTCGAGGAGCTCCACTTCATCGTGGACACCATCGAGCCCCGGATCCAGGACCTCGCGCTGGCCGAGGTCTACGTGTACCTGGCCAGCGACGCCGCCAGGATCCAGGGCGTCGAGCGCGCCCGGGCCACCTACGTCATGGCCGACCTGTTGCGCCGGCGGGGCCGCACCGAGGAGGCGCTCCAGGCCTTCCGGCTGGTGCTCGAGGACAAGGACGCACCTCAGGAGCTGCGGGACCTGGCGTGGTACCTGGGCGAGCAGCTGAGCCCGTCCGAGTAGCCCTGTCGGTCCGGGCCGCTACCCGCAGGTGCTGCAGCCCTCGGCCGAGTTCTCCAGCAGCGCCTGCACCGTGCCGCGCAGCACCCCCTCGTCGAAGTTGCCAAACAGCATCGCTCGCCCCCCGTCGAACACGTACGTCGGGCTGCCCTGGATGCGCTTGCGCTCGCGCTCGTCCGCGTCCTCCCAGAGCAGGGCCATCGCTCGCCCGTCGTCCAGGCGCCGCTCGATCGGCTCCCGCGCCAGCCCCAGCTCCTCGGCCACCTCGAGCTGCACCGCGCGCGTCGTGATGTTCCGCTCGTCGATGAAGAAGGCCTCGCGCAGCCTCCAGGTGTACAGCCCGGAGGTCTCGGGCTTGCAGAGGCCCTGGCTCTCCATGTCGGTGACCGCCTTGATGGCCAGCGAGGGCGCCCAGGACGAGGTCAGGTTGTGCTCGCCCCAGACCTCACCGGTGACCTGAGGGAAGTCGTTGTCGGCGGCCACCCGCGCCGTGGTGGCGACGCGGCCCGGGATCCCGGCCTTGGCCCAGCTGCCGCCGGGGGCGAAGCGCTGCGGGAAGCTGCCGAAGACCGGCACGATCTTGTGCTGCACGGCCAGCTGACCGCGGAAGTGGTCGAGCAGGCGCTCCAGGCGGGGCTGGGCGATCAGCGCCCAGACGCACATGGGGTCGGTCCAGTACTCGAAGCTCAGGGCTGCCATCTCCATCTCCTCGGCCGCGACGTCCGACAAGAGGCGCACGGTCCCCCGATGGATTCGGGCTCAGACCTCGATCTGTACGATCTTCCGCATGAGCAGCGCCCCGATGGCCTGCAGGGTCACCATCGCCGCGAGCATTCCCCAGCCCAGCGCCGTGGTCCACATCCGGCTGATCAGCTCCTGGTCCATCGTGTAGAGCACCGCCCCCAGCACGAAGGGCAGCACGACGATGATGAAGCCCTGGGCCACGCCCTGGGCGGTCAAGGTCTTGATGCGGCCCTGCACCTTCTGCCGCTCGCGGATGGTGAAGCCGATGGTGTCGAAGGTCTCGGACAGGTTTCCGCCGGACTGCCGCAGGATGTTGATCGAGGTGACCAGGATCTGCACGTCCTCGGTGTCGATGCGTCGCTCCAGGTTCAGCAGCGCGTCCTCGAGCGGCACGCCCAGCCGCTGCTCGCCGAGCACCAGCTTGAACTCGTCCGAGACGGGCGCGGGCAGCTCCTCGCGGACCATGTCCATGCACTGGATCAGCGACAGACCGGACTTCAAGCCGTTGGACATGAAGGACAGCGCGTCCAGCAGCTGGTCCTCGAAGCGCGCGATGCGGTTGTCCCACATCCGGTTGATCACGATGCGGGGCAGCTGGAAGCCGAAGATCAGCAGGACGACGATGACCAGCCCGCGGCCCAGGTGGTAGATCGGCTCCGAGGGCAGGCCGGCGGTGATCAGCAGGCCCGCCAGCGCCGACAGGACCAGCGAGGCGACGAGGAAGAGCACGCAGGTCCGGGCCGAGACCTGCATGAACATCTTGTCGAACATCTCGACCATCCAGCTGATGTAGCCGCTGGTCGTGCCCAGGAACTTCTCCTCCGACCAGGGCCCCAGGAACCAGCCGACCGCGGCCCAGGCCAACAGGCCCATGAGCAGGCTCGGCAGGCGCAGCCCGAAGGTCAGGAAGTCCCACCAGGCTGGCAGGAAGCCGTCGAAGAAGCTCATCAGCGCCCCCTCGGTACGGATCGTCCGGCGGGGTTGCCGGCCGCGGGGCCGGCGAAGATGCCTTGGGGCAGCGCGATGCCGCGGGCCTGCAGGTCCTTCACGAAGCGCGGCACGAAGCCGGTGGCCAGGAAGCGCCCCTGCACCTTGCCGTCCTCGCCCAGGCCCTCCTGCTTGTAGATGAAGATGTCCTGCAGCGTGATGACCTGGCCTTCCATGCCGGTGATCTCGCTGATCTGCGTGACGCGGCGGCTGCCGTCCGAGAGGCGGTTGAGCTGCACGATGATGTGGATGGCGCTGGCCATCTGCTCGCGGATGGCGCGGCTGGGCAGCTCCAGCCCAGCGAACATGACCAGGGTCTCCAGGCGAGCGATGCAGTCGCGGGGGCTGTTGGAGTGGATGGTGGTCAGGCTGCCGTCGTGGCCGGTGTTCATGGCCTGCAGCATGTCGATGGCCTCGCTGCCTCGGCACTCTCCGACGACGATGCGGTCGGGCCGCATCCGCAGCGAGTTCCGGACCAGGTCACGGATGGTGATGGCGCCCTCGCCCTCGATGTTCGGAGGCCGCGTCTCCAGGCGCACGATGTGGGGCTGGTTCAGCTGCAGCTCGGCGCTGTCCTCGACCGTGACGATGCGTTCGTCCGGCGGGATGAAGTTGCTCATCACGTTGAGCAGCGTGGTCTTTCCCGAGCCCGTTCCGCCCGAGATCAGCATGTTCAGCCGCGCCTCGACGCAGGCCCGCAGGAAGTCGGCGATCTCCGGGGTCAGGCTGCCGAAGCGGACCAGGTCCTTGACCTTGAAGGGGTCCCGGCTGAACTTCCGGATGGTGATGCTCGGTCCGTCCAGCGCGAGAGGCGGGATCACCGCGTTGACCCGGCTGCCGTCCTGCAGGCGCGCGTCCACCATCGGGGACTTCTCGTCGATTCGGCGGCCGATGGGGGCCACGATGCGCTCGATCACACCCAACAGCTGCGCGTCGTCGGTGAAGCTGGCGTCGGTGCGCTGCAGCTTTCCGTCGATCTCGATGTAGATGGCGTTCGCGCTGTTCACCATGATCTCGGTGACGCGGTCGTCGTCGAGGAAGTCCTCGAGCGGGCCCAGCCCCAGGGCCTCGTCGACGACCTCCTTCACGATCTGCCGGCGCTCGTTCCGGTCGGCGATGTGGGCGCCGACCTCGTCCATGAGACGCGCGACCGCTTCGTTGACCCGCTTGCGCAGGGCCTCGTCGTCAGCGTCCATGTTCTTCAGGTCGATGACCTCGACCATGCGCTTGTGCAGCAGCATCTTCACGGCCGTGCGGTTGTCTACCCGCCTGGCGTCCTTGGCCTTGCTGCCGCGCTTCTTCTGGTAGCCGTCGAGCTCCTGGTGCTGCGCCTCGGTGAGCTGCGCGGCACGCCCCGAGCCGCCCACGGTGACGCCCTGGGGTCGAGCGACCTCGAGCATCTTCTCGAGCAGCTTCATCTCGACGAGCTTGCGCATGAACTCGTCGTAGACCCGGGACAGGCGCGCGCGAGGCTGCCCGATGGAGAAGGCCTGACCCTCGAGCGCGGCCGGCAGCGCCGTGTCCGGCTCGTCCGGGATGCTGACCATGACCTTTCGGCCCAGGCTGCGGGAGACCAGATCCAGGGTCACGCGGCCCTTGGCGTCGTGGCGGTTGAGCACGACCTTGAGCAGCTCCTTGGGGAACTGCAGGTGCTGGAGGCGATCCAGGTAGCGGCGGCTGTGCTTCAGCACCGCGATGTCGGGCGTAGCCAGCACGAACAGACCCGCGCAGAGCTCGAAGACCTTGATGGACAGGTCGCTGACGCCCACGCCGCAGTCCACCACGATGTAGTCGCAGAGCGGGGCCAGCAGCTGGAACAGGCGCGCGACGTCCGCGGGCGCGATGTCGGCGGCCAGCTTGGGGCTGGCGGCCAGGGGCATCACGCCGATGCCGGCCGGGTGGGCCGAGATGTACTGCCTCAGCTGTCCGGGCTGCAGGCTGTCCAGGTAGGGCACGAAGTCGGCCACGGACTTGGGCGGCGTGCCGTCCATACCCAGCAGGGACACGCAGTCGCCGCAGGACTCGACGTCCAGGTCCATCAGCAGGATGCGACCGCGGGTCTCCTTCAGCAGCGACAGCGCGGCGTTGACCGCGAAGGTGCTCTTGCCGACTCCATCGCGGGCGCCTGTGACGGCGACGATCCGTACGGACACGAGGCGCTCCCTACTGGCGGACCTCGTCCAGGTTGAACTGGTCCTTGATCTCGCTGTTCGCCTCGCCGCTGGTCTCGTGGATCCGGGGCGTGAGGAAGACCAGGAACTGGCTCTTCGACTTCTTGTACTCCTTGTTCTTGTACAGGCTGTAGATGCTGCCCTCGACGTCGGCGTCCGGCACGCGGTTGTAGTCGACCGCGTCCTGGACGCGCTGCAGGCCGCCGATGGCGATGGACTCGCCGGCGCGGGCGTATTCGCTGGTCTTCAGCTCGGACTTGTTGACCGCCTGGTAGCCGTTGGCCGCGATCTCTCCGAGGGCCGTGACCTCGACCGCGATGTCCATGTCGACGTCGTTGCCCTGGGCGTAGGGCGTGACGTCCACGCGGACGCCGATGTCCTTGAACTCGACGGTGTTGTAGAGGCCCTGGCTGACCAGGTAGGGGTACTCGGCGCCCGCGAAGATGCCGGCGGTGTCGCCCGACTTGACCGAGATCGTGGGGTTCTCGAGCACCCGCGCGTAGCCGCTGGTGCGGGCCTGATCGATGCGGGGCAGGAAGCTGGTGATCGTCGCGGTGGCGTAGCCGTAGGCCTCGGACCAGGCGCCGTTGTTGTAGTCGCGCTGGAAGAAGGCCTCGGGGCCCTGCACCGCCAGCGGCGTCCACTCCACGCCCCAGGCCGTCGTCATGCTCTTGGCCAGCTCGACGAAGTGCACGTTGATGACGATGGT
>CALGIB010000865.1 GCA_937915955.1 uncultured Pseudomonadota bacterium | reverse complement strand
CGGCCGAGCGGCTGGCGGCCAGCACCTCAGGCAGACCGGCCAGCCCCACGAGGTCGGCCTCGACGGCGGCGTGGGCTCCGAGCGCCAGCGCCTGGGGCAGGGGAGCCGCGCCCAGGATCAGGACGCGAGCGCTGGGGCTGACATCGCGCGTGGCCCCGACCAGCTCCGCGGCCGAGGTCCAGGACAGCTCCCACGCACAGACCAGGGCCGCGGGGGCCTGTCCGCGCAGGGCCTTGGCCAGATCCCGGGCGCCGGTCAGCTCCACCACGGACCAGCCGGCCTCGCCCAGGAGAGCTCGACACAGTCGGCGGAGTGCCGGATCGTCGTGGGCGAGGAGGACCATGGGGGCGCTGCGGTGATGGGATCGGGGAAGGATCCCGCGGGGACGGGGATCCTAGCACCATCGGCCATCGCGGCGGCGGCTTTCTGGAGATTCTGGGGTTTTCGCCACCGATCTCCTGCTTAGTGTTGTCGAGGACCTCGACCGCGAGCCGAGTTCGTGCACCTCTCGTCCAGCGTCCTCCGCCCGCGCCGTCCCTGAGCAGCCCTGCCGGCGCGCTGCTTCGTGGACCCCGGGGCCGAGAGGACCCGGGGTCTCCTGCGTCCGGGCCCGCCCCGGACTGCACACAGACCGCCGCGAGCCCCCTTCAAACCACCGCAACCCGCGGACCCCCAGAGGGCTCCGATAGCCTGTGAGGACGGTCATGACCCACGATGTGCTGCTGCTCAACGCCGACTACTCGCCGGTCCGTGTCGTCGACTGGCGCCGGGCTGTGTCGCTGCTCCTCGACGAGAAGGTGCAGCTCGTCGCCGGCTACGAGGGGCGTCAGATCCGCTCGCCGAGCGCGACCCTGCCCTGGCCGGCGGTGGTCACGCTGCGGCAGTACGCCCGCCACCGCGGCAAGGTCTGCTTCAGCCGCCAGAACGTGCTCGCGCGCGACGGCTGGGCCTGCCAGTACTGTGGTGAGTCCCCTCGGTCCCGGTCCGGTCGTCCGCTCCCCAGCCTGCTGACCATGGACCACGTGGTGCCGCGCGCGCGGTCCGAGGGTGGCCAGGTCGTGCTGCCCTGGAGCGGGCGCCCGGTGCCGGTGACCAGCTGGGAGAACATCGTGACCGCCTGTCGGCCCTGCAACCAGCGCAAGGCCGCCAAGCTGCCCGAGGAGGCGAAGATGGTCCTTCGCACCCGTCCTCGTCGGCCCACCCCCTGGGAGGGTGTGCGCTTGCTGTTCTCCAGGGTCGCCATCCCCGAGGAGTGGAAGGACTACCTGCCCGAAGCGGCCGCTTAGGGCCCTCGAGACCACCCCGTTCGGTCCACGCGGCCGGGCGGGGTCGGCTCAGGCGCCGGCCAGCTCATCCGGCTGGGTGTGGTGGAAGCGGGTCAGGTCGATCGTCATCCGGCCGTCCTCGAGCTGGCCGATGACGTCGACGAAGCGCTCGCCCACCAGGATGTCCTCGGGCGCATAGATGTGGCGGGCGTGGGTGGTCGAGCCGTAGGTCGCGTCGTGGCCGAGCAGGGTCACGATGATGGCGCCGAGCGCATCTCCCTCGTGCAGGTCCATGCCGTACAGGGGGCTGTCCTGGTCGATGACGTGGAAGATCGACCAGCTCAGCGCGAACATGGGGCTGCTGCTGCGCAGCAGGTTCAGGTCCAGGACCCGGCGCATGTGGTGGCCCTCGGGGGACAGCTCATCCACCAGCGCCACCACCTGGACGGTGGCGTCGACCACCTCGTTCCCGCGGGCGTTCGCGGCCCGGAAGACCAGGGTCGGCTGGCCGTGGCGCGTGGTCACCACCATCACCCGGCTGAACAGGACCGCGGACTGGGGCCGGGCCAGCTTGTTGATGATGATGCCGGTGGCGATCGCGGCCAGCAGGATGCCCACCGCGACCTCGACGGTCACCAGGGCGTCGCCGTAGGGCGAGCCGGGTGAGAGCGCGCCGAAGCCCACCGTCGACAGGGTCTGTACGCTGAAGGAGAAGGCGTCCGTGAAGCTGCCGGAGCCGCCGGCGACCGAGGCGGGCTCGAGCATGAACAGGCAGGTGAACACCAGGTTCACCAGCACGTAGAGGAAGCCGAAGCTGAGCAGCAGCCGGGTCCAGCTGCCCTCGAGGAAGAAGAAGTAGAGGTCCCGCCGCAGCTCGGTCGGGGCGCCGATGCGGACGGCGTCGCTGACGTCGGGGCGGCGCTTGCCGGAGATGGGCTGGGCGCGACCGCCCGCCCGCAGGGTGTCGGCGATGGTGCCGACGTCGGCCAGCTCCTGGGTCTCCTCCAGCGGCGCCATCATCATGTCGAAGAGGACCTGGGCGCTGCAGACCGCGGCCATGATGGCCAGCACGCTGGCGCCGCTGAGGCCCCCGGCGACCTTGGCCAGGAGCAGGACCACCGCCGCGCTCACGACCCGGGCGATGACCCGGTTGCGGTCGGAGAGCTCGTTGTTTCGGCGCTCGGTGGCGCTGTCGATCAGCGCGACGCTGAGCAGCGTGAGCGCCAGCGTGCCCGCCAGCAGCCACACGTAGTAGCTGGTGCCGGGGTCCTCGAAGCTGAAGGTGACGGCCTTCTTCACGGCCACGCCCAGCCCCGTGATGGCCATGGCCAGCGGCAGGTGGCCGTAGAGCCAGACCACCCAGGCGCCGCGCTGCTTCTTGATGCGCGCGCCGGCGACGTCGTCGAAGTAGATCCACCAGACCGCGCAGGTCAGGCTCAGCGCGAAGAAGCCCTTGAGCAGGTAGCCGAACTCGGAGCCGTACTCGCCGGTCAGGTAGCTCAGCACCTTCACGAAGGACTCGCCCAGCACGATGATGGTCAGCAGTCCGTAGCGCTCGGAGAGGTGCTCCTGGTCGATGGGGAAGCGCTCGGACAGCGCGCGCGCCGGCTCGCTCAGGGGCGCGGCCAGGACGACCAGGACCATGGCGCCCCAGATGCCGTAGGTCCAGGGCGGCGGCACGAAGGCGGAGACGACGGCCAGGACGGCGCTGATGCCGAAGGCCAGGCCCCAGAAGCGGCTGTAGCCCCGGGAGCCCTCGTCCTGGATCCAGCTGCGCAGGTGCATCACGCTGATCAGGCCCATCGCCCCGGACCAGGCCAGCGCGAAGCCCCGCGGGTCACCGGCGATGGCCTCCCGGCTGCAGATGGCCATGGCGCCGACGGCGAACATGTTCATCAGCACCAGGGTGCGGTGCAGGAAGTCGTCGACGTTGTAGCGGTTCTCGTAGAACGTGAACCCGCTCCAGGCCAGCCACAGCGGCGTGAAGTGCAGGGCGAACAGGCCGAAGCCGCCCAGGCTCACGTCCTCGCTGAGCGCGTCCCCCAGCTGGATGATGCCCGCGACGAAGATCAGGTCGAAGAACAGCTCGAGCCAGGTGACCCGCTTGCCCTCGGCGTGGCTCGAGGCGGTGTGCAGGACCGGGCGATGGAACCAGCGGCTGCGCAAAGGCGCTCTCCTGCAGGGTGCGTGGTCTCGATGGTGCGGCTTTACGCCAAGCCCGAGGCGCTTATCCTGCGCCCATGGCGAGCGATCTTCCCATCGACGACGGCCTGACCCTGCCAGCCTCCGCGCTCCGGGTGCAGTACTCCCGCGCCTCGGGTCCGGGTGGACAGCACGTGAACACGACCGAGACGCGGGTGCAGCTCTTCTTCGCGCTCGACGCTCCCGGTGTGCTGCCCCACGCCGTGCGCCGACGCCTGCGCGAGGCCCAGGGCTCGCGGATCAACAAGCACGGGGAGCTGGTGTTGGCTTGCGACGCCCACCGCGTGCGGACCCGGAACCTGGACCTGGTGCGAGCTCGACTGGTCGAGCTCGTGCGCGCCTCGCTGCAGGCACCGGCGGTGCGGCGACCGACCCGACCCTCGAAGGGAGCCAAGGAGCGGCGCCTCGCCGCCAAGGGCCGCCGCTCCGAGACCAAGTCGATGCGCCGGGTGCCCTCGGAAGGCTGATAGGCTGGGCCCGAGGGTTCCCCAGTGAGCGCAGCCTACGACCTCGTCATCTTTGCCGGGCCCAGCTTCGGTCCGGGCCTCCAGTCCGAGCTCGAGCAGCTAGGCTACAGCTCCCGCCTGGCCGCCGATCGGGGCCAGGTCGGCGATCTGCTGTCCAGCTCGGGTCGCACGCTGCTGTTCGTCGACGCGCGGCTGGACCCGCTGTCCTTCGCGCAGCCCGGTCGGGTCGAGGTGGTCCCGGTGGGCCCGCTGGATCCCCTGGTCGTCACCGACAGCCTGCGTCGAGGGGCCGTGGACTGGCTCGGTGTGCCGCTGGTGCAGGTCGAGCTCGTGCGCGTGCTCGAGAACCAGCGCCGTCGGGTCGAGGACGAGGCCGCGCTGCGGGCGCGGCTCCAGGCCGAGGTCGCCGCGGCGTCCCCGCCTCGCTCGGCGCCGGTGGGCATGGACCCCACCGAGGTGACCG
>CALGIB010000864.1 GCA_937915955.1 uncultured Pseudomonadota bacterium | reverse complement strand
GAATCTCATGGACTTCGACATCCGACAGAACACCAGCCTCTTCCGGGGCGACAAGGAGGATTGATGGCGCATCCAGGCCACGAGAAGATCATCTGCACTGACTGCAAAGCGGTCATCCGTCAGTGCAGGTGCCCAGCAGAGAAGCCGAGGATCGAGAGGGGACTCTGCGGGGCATGCAGGGAGCAGGCAAGCCTGCCTTTGATCACCCAGTGCTGCGTGAGGGACACCGACGGGGACGGCAACTGCCCGATCCACTCAGAGCCGGGCGTACTCCGCGATCGGGAGCAACTGACCCTCTTCGAGATCCCCTGGAAGGTTGAGTGAAGGACCCGCAGGAGCTCCCGCCCTTGAGCGACTGGTCCGCCTGGGAGGATCTCGGGAGGGTCACCCGCAGAGACGCATTCACCCAGGAGTACCAACAGGTCGTCGGAGATATCTGCCAGCGCTGCGGGCACTACCTCCAATGGCACCAGCACGGACGGGAGGAGAAGACGCTCAAGTGGTGCCGCGGCAGCGGTCCGCACGAGTGCGACTGCGAAGGCTATCTGCACAAGGAGAGCACCCAGGAGGAGGACCTCCGACTGTTCAAGACCAGTGACGGGTACTCCCTGCTGTTTCTTGAGGGGCTGTGGGTCGACAGCTTCGATCCCGAGACCCGCGACATGGCCTTCCTTGGGGACACGAAAGGCCCTGTGGAGGCCGGCGGCCAGCGTGTCGCGGGGACCCTCATCTGCTGCGGCCGGTTCTCCCAAGACCGCGGCTACTGCGACTTCCACGAGGCCCCGGGGGTCATGAGGAGGCGCCCGCTCAGGCGTGGCCCCCCTCAACGCCTCCTGGCTCGGATCTTCCCACCTACAACCGAAGAGGACTGATGGACGACCCCGACTGCTCCGACTGCGGAAACCCGCTGAGCGGAGAGGCGCTGAAGACAGCGACAACGTACGAAGAGTGCCCCTACCCGACGAGGGCCGTGGTCCGGGGAGGGCCTGCGATCCTCTGCGCGGTCTGCCTCTCGATCCACGAAGAAGCCGATGAGGAGCTCAGGAAGAGAGTGTCGGCGGCGCTGTCTGGACCTCCCAATCCGGCATTCAAGCAGTCGACGGCATCAGACGCCGTGCACAGAGCCAGCGACGCGCTTCGCAGGGATGGCGATCAAGGCTACGCCTACCCAGAGGAGTCTCAAGGGATTGTGGGCGTCATCCATGACGAGATCACCTTCGATGTTCCAGCGGTCCCCGAATCCGCTGTCAAGTTCGCCCAGGACCAGATCCAGAAGGCGTCCCTCCTCCCCAAGGTCTTCGAGGTCCTCGACATCGATATAGGGGTGAAGCTCAGCAACCCAGACGCACTACGGCGCCTCGACCTCTCGAGACCGCCGACGAAGGGGAACGTACGCTACCGGAACCTCCATGTGGACCGGGAGTGGTTCGAGAGCATGGGAGTCACCTTCAACCCGGCGCTTCCAGACATCTCCGATCTGCTGGACGGCGAGGGGGCCATTGTCCAGGAGGGGGAGGCCATCCAATACGAGCAGCGAGTCCCCATCGTCGATCAGGACCCTCTATGCAAGCGTGGGATCGCGGGCTGCTACTGCCTCGCAGGCTTCCCCTACGAGAAGCAATGCGCGGACTGCCGGGACATCGAAGGGCGGGATCCCTACTCATACTGCGTATGTCCTCCCCCGGAGGCCGAAGAGTGACTCCCCAGGTCGTGGCTGCCATCGCCTATCGACGCACGTTCGGTGATGACCCTCCCGAGCATCTGACCTCCGCTCTGTACGTCGCCGGCGGCAGCAGGACGTTCATCTGTGACGACTGCGCTGTCGTTGTGCCTGGATGAGCACGTTCCACTTCTGGAAGAGCTGCCCCGAGATGGTCGGCGACGAGGTGGCCGCCCTCGGTCGGATGATCAGCGGCGGGAAGTCCGTCTCCCACACCACGTTCCGCAAGGTCGTGGGGCGTGAGGTCCTGGACCAGTGGGCAGCGGCCCACCTCTACGACGTCGGCCCCGGACGGCACGGAGGCCTCCGGCTTTCCAAGGACTGGCACGTTGCGTTCTACCGCTCGACCTGGGAGGGCAAGCCCTGCCTCTTCCTGGTCTGGTCTGCCATGGAGATCGTCTTCCGGAGTGACGTGCCAGCACGCGACCCAGCACAGCCCTCCCCCAACCGCTCGGCCAGGTGGACGCCCCTCGATCAACTGTTCGTCACCCCTGCTTCCAAGTGAGCACCATGCACCCCATTCGCCCCATCCTGACCGACATGTTCGCCGGCGGCCACACCGCGCCGTTCGTCCACATCATCTTGAGCACCCCGCTCTTGCTCCTCGCCGGTGGGCTGGGGTTCCCGCCCCACGTGCTGAGGGAAAACCCGGAGCACCTACCGCTCCTTTTCAATGACCCCCGGATGTTCACGCAGATGGGGCCCTGGTTCTTCGACGACCGCCTGGAGGTCACTCTGAGCTTCGACATGCTCTACCGAGTGACCATCCCGTACTGCGTCGTGGTGCTCTCCCAGCAGAACTTCGGCACCGCGCCCTACATCCCGAAGGTCGAGGACTCGGAGCCGGCCGAAGCTGTCTCGAAGCGGCCGGCGTTCACCGTCGTGGGCGGGACAGAGAGCGGCGTCGAGAGCGGCGGGCCTCTGTAGGCTACCCGCCGAACTCGAAAGCAGCGTCGTCGTACGGGGCGGCATCGCCGGCGGCCTCAGCAGCCTTGTGCATCTTGATGAGCTCTGGCGTGACGGTGCTGCCGTCGGTGGCCTCTTGCTCGGCCTGGGAGACGCGCTCTGCGTCTTCCGGGCTGAGCCCGGCCTCCGCCTCCGCCTGCTCCTGCAGATTTTGTAGCTCTGCCTGCCGACGCTCACGCTCTGCGATGAGGATCTGCTTGAAGCGGCCCCGCGCGGCGAGAAGCTCCTCGTCTGTGACCAGGCCCTTCGAGATGAGGACCTCCTGCAGCGCCGCCAGGTTGATGTCGGACGCGTCGTACGCGTCGGAGATCACCTCGAAGTTGCCGAACATCTTCATCAGGTCTTGCGCCAGGAAGTCGATACCCTCCCGCACAGACGCCTCGAGCCGGGCAATGCGCTTCTTGAACGCGTTGG
>CALGIB010000863.1 GCA_937915955.1 uncultured Pseudomonadota bacterium | reverse complement strand
GCCGGTGGCGCTCGGTCGATGCGTACTCCTCCGGGTCGAGGGTGAGCAGCTCCACCCTGGGCAGGGGGGCTCCGGTCCGGTCGGCCTCGAGGATGTCGCGCACCTGAACCAGCAGCTCCCGCAGGAGCTCGGGGCCTGGGGTCTTCTTCAGCCGCGGGACGTGCTCGAGGAAGCTCTCCAGCTCGGTCCGGAGCTCCGCCTGGCGCAGGGGCCGGCGCAGGGCCGGGATCAGGCCGCTGCCTTCGTCGCTGAGCAGCTCGCCCAGGGCCTGGCCCAGGGCCTGGTCTTCGAGGTGGTCTCCGATGCGCCATGCGTAGGCGAGGGGACCCTCGTGGCCCAGCGCCACGAGCCACCAGTCGAGCAAGGCCGCTGGCTCCTGCCACTCGGCGTGCTTGCTGAGGGCCGCCAGGAGCTGGCGGAACAGATCCAGGCAGATCGTGGCGGTTCGACCGGCGCCCTCGGTAGGGGCGCGGCGCACCGCCCCTGCGAGCAGCTCGAGCCAGGGGACCAGAGCCTCCGGCTCGGCCTGGCTCGGAGCCTCGATCGCCTGGAAGTCGAGCTGGGTGCCGGGTGGCATGGAGTCCTCCCCGGGGATCCTAACGTCCGGACGCGATACGCCCGCCGGGATGAGCGGAGTCCCAGCCGTGTCCGACCTGCGCGAACTCTCCGAGGCCGAGAGGCTGGCGGTCGAGGTCTGGGCGCTCGCGCCCAGGCTCTCCGAACACTGGGTCCACCAGGTCGTGGCGGAGCGGGGCCTGGCCAGCTCCTACGCGGTCTGGCGGCGCCTGCTGCAGGGGCTCGCGGACAAGGGCTGGCTCAGCACGGGCTACGACCGTCACCTGCTGCAGCCCGCCGAGCCCATCTGCAGGGCGCTGATCGCACAGGGCCGCTACATCGAGCTCTCCCGGGCCCTCGCGCAGCTCCACCGGCACCACGCCCTGGCTCAGGATCACGAGCTCCGCGCCGCCTTGATCTCGGGCGAGCTCAGCGGCCATCTCCGACCCCAACTCGAGCTCCGCCACCTGCTCACGTGGTACCTGGAGCCGCTGGACGTCGAGGGTGTGCTCGCCCTCCCCGAAGACCTCCGCGACGCGCTGGTCGACGCCGCCCTCCAGATCGAGATCATCTGGGGGCTTCAGATCGGAGAGATCGACACGCTCTTCGAGTACGCCTCGCTGGCCGCGCTGGACCGCCTCAGCCTGCTGACCGAGGGGCGCATCGCCGGCCCGCCCTCGACCCCCGCCCTCGGCGCTCTGGCTGCGCTCCTCTCGGGCGACGTGGCGGCTGCGTCCAAGGGCTTCGCGGCGGCGCTCAGGCAGGCTCGCAAGGAGCAGGGCTCCCCCAGCGCGCTGCTCCCGCCCCTCGAGGGCGTCTTCGCGCCGCTGGCGCTCTACCTGGCCGGCGCCCCGGCGACGGACAAGCAGGCCGGCGCGCAGATCCGTCGTCGCCTCCAGTCCGTCGAGGAGCCACCGGAGGGCACCGCCTTCGGAGGCCTGCGCCACCTGCTGACGCTGCTCGGGGACGGCTCGAGGCCCCCAGCTTGCGAGCATCCGCTGGGCGCGCTCGTCGAGACCCTCAGCCGGAGCTGGGGCCAGCGCCCGCTCGACAAGGCCCGGATCGCGGCGGCCGCCCGTCGGGCCGAGGAGCTGGAGTGGGCCTGGGTCGCCGACGAGCTCTGGTCCTTTCTCGAGGACCGGGCGCCGCTGCCGGGCTGCGAGAGGCTGGTCGGTCACCGGCAGACCCAGGCGGCCTGGGAGCGCGCGCTCGAGCGGGTCGAGGCGGACCTGCTCAAGGCGTCGCCGAGGAAGCGGGCGGAGAAGCCCGAGAAGGAGAAGCGCATCCAGTGGACGCTGACGCGGGGGCCCGACTGGGTGGATCTGGCTGCGCGTGAGCAGAGCTCGACCCGCGCGGGCTGGTCCAAAGGCAAGGTCGTCGGCGTCGCCCGGTTGGCGAGCAAGGCGGCCTCGATCGAGGGCATGACCCCCCAGGATCTGCGCATCGCCGCGTGCCTGGACGGCCGGGTCCAGCGCTCGTGGGGCTACCGGGAGACCGAGTACAGCTGGAAGGAGAAGGTCTGGGCCGAGCTGGTCGGACACCCCGCCGTGGTGGACACCCAGGGCCAGCCGCTGCAGATCGTGCAGAGCTCACCGCGGGCCAGGCTGGTCGAGGAGCAGGGCCAGCTGGTCCTGCGGATCGAGCCCTCGCTCGAGCACGGCGTGGTCGTCACCGAGGTGCCGGGCTCGGGCTTCGAGGTGATCC
>CALGIB010000862.1 GCA_937915955.1 uncultured Pseudomonadota bacterium | reverse complement strand
GGGGTCCAGGCCCAGGTCGAGCTCTTCGTCTACCCGGGGGCGGACTACAACGCGGCCTGCACGCCGGTAGAGGACGGCCGGGTGTTCGTGCTGGTCAGCTCGGCCCTGCTCGAGGGCTTTGGAGACGACGAGCTGCTCTACGTGCTCGGCCACGAGCTGGGCCACCACATCTACGAGCACCACGACATCCCCCTGCCCGTGCTGCTCGCCAACCGCCAGCAGCTGGCTCCACGCCTGGTGCTCCGTGCCCACAGCTGGCAGCGTCACGCCGAGATCAGCGCCGACCGCGCTGGACTCCTGTGCTCGGGGGGCGACCTCAACGGCGCGGCGAGCGCCTTGTTCAAGCTCAGCTCCGGCCTCAAGACCGCCCCGGGTCCCGAGCGCATCGCGGCCTTCATCGAGCAGGCGGTGGAGCTCTACCGGGTCGCCGAGACGGATGAGTCCACAGCAGACACCGGCGACTGGCTGTCCACCCACCCCTTCAGCCCCATCCGCCTCCGAGCGCTCCAGGCCTTCGCGGACTACGACGGCTTCCCCGGGGGCAGCCGCGCTCTCAAGACGGTCGAGCTGGAGGTCGAGGACCTGCTCGGGCTGATGGAGCCCAGCTACCTGAAGGAGGACTCGCCGGGGGCCGAGGCCATGCGGCGCCTGCTCTTCGCGGCGGGCGTCCTGGTCGCCGACGCCAACGGGGGCATCAGCAGAGAGGAGCACGAGGCGCTGGCCTCTCTGCTCGGAGACTCCAACCTACCAAGATCGTTGGATGCTGAGGCCCTCCGCGAGGTCCTGCCCGAGCGGATTCGAGCCGTCCGGGACAGCTGCCGCTGGGGGCGTCGAGCCCAGCTCGTGCGCGATCTGGCCCTGATCGCCCGGGCCGACGACCACGTACACCCCGCCGAGGTCGAGGAGATGGTCCTGCTGGCCCGGGCTCTCGACGTCGACGAGGAGCTGGTTCACTGCGCACTCCGCAGCTGCGGCGAGCTGGACTGATGACCCTGGATCAGGCCCTCGCGGAGCTGCCAATCCTGGCCATCCTGCCGGGCCTGGCGCCCGAGCACGCCCGAGGCGTGGGTCGCGCGCTGTTCGAGGCTGGCGTGCGCGCCCTCGAGGTGCCGCTGAGGCACCCCGGAGCCTTCGCGTCCATCGAGATCCTCGTGGACGAGCTCGGCGAACAGGCCCTGATCGGAGCCGGCACGGTGATGTCTTCGGGGCAGGTCCAGGACCTGGCCGGCGTGGGCGCCCGACTCGTCGTCAGCCCGCACCTGGACCCCGACGTGCTGCGAGCCGCCCTGAGCCTGGGCATGGAGGCGGTGCCCGGCGTGATGACGCCCACCGAGGCGCTGATGGCCCTGGAGTCCGACGTCAGCGCGCTGAAGCTCTTCCCAGCCTCGGTGGTCGGGCCCGCCTTCGCAGCGGCGCTGCGTCCCCTGCTCTACCGCCCGGTGCCGATGCTGGCCGTAGGCGGGGTGCGCCCTGCCACAGCCAGGGCCTGGATGAACGCGGGCTGCGCTGGCCTGGGCCTGGGCACGGGCCTGTACCGACCCGGTGAAGAGCCTGAGATCGTTGCGGATCGAGTGAACGACTACAAGCGGGCCCTGGCGCCCCGAGGAGACAGCCCGTGAGCGACAAGGACCCCGTCTTCAACCCGAAGATCGCCCCGGAGCAGCTCAGCCGGGCGGACTGGGAGGCCCTGCTCTCGCCGGTCGAGTACGCCATCCTGCGCGAGTCCGGGACCGAGCGCCCCGGCACCGGGCGCTATCTGCACAACGACCAGCCCGGCGCCTACCACTGCGCCGGATGCGGGAACAAGCTCTACGGAGGCGAGCACAAGTTCCACAGCGGCTGCGGCTGGCCCAGCTTCTTCCAGGAGGCCGAGCCCGGCTCGCTGAAGACCATCGTGGACCGCAGCCACGGCATGCTCCGCACCGAGATGCGCTGCGCGCGCTGCGACGGCCACCTGGGCCACATCTTCCCGGATGCACCACAGACTCCGACGGGCAAGCGGCACTGCGTCAACGGCTTCGCCCTGGTCTTCGTGCCCGACGGCGCCGAGCCCCTCGAGATCCTCCGCGCGCACCGCTCGGGAGACTGAGTGCAGCTGCTGGCAACGCTCGCCGCGGGTCTGATGGCGCTGTCGGCCACCGCCATCGGCCTGCACGTCCTGGCCTGGGTCCACCTGCTCTGGCTGCGGCGAGGGCGCTGCACCGCGCCGCCCCCGCCTCCGCTCGAGGGCGACACGCTGCCCGCCTTGACGCTGCAGCTGCCTCTGTACAACGAGTCCTCGGTCGCCGAGGAGCTGTTGGAGTGCTGCTCGAAGCTGGACTGGCCCGACCTGGAGATCCAGGTGCTGGACGACAGCACCGACGGGACGGTCGACGTCGTGGCCGCCAAGGTCGCCGCCCTTCAGGCGGAAGGCCTTGACATCGTCCACCTTCGTCGCGTTCGTCGAGAGGGTTTCAAGGCCGGGGCCCTGGCAGAGGGCCTCAAGACAGCGCGCGGCGAGCTCATCGCCATCCTCGACGCCGACTTCCGCCCCGACCCCACCTGGCTCCGCCGAGCGGCCGCCTGCCTCGGGCCCCAGGACGGCCTGGTGCAGTGCCGGTGGGCCTTCCGCAACCCCAGGGTCTCGGTGCTCACCCGCGCCCAGGCGCTGCACCTGGACGCCCACTTCGCGCTGGAGCAGGAGGCGCGCAGCTCCGGCGGCCTGCTGATGGGCTTCAACGGGACCGCCGGGATCTGGCGGCGGGACTGCATCGAGGCGGCCGGCGGCTGGGAGGGCGACACCCTGACCGAGGACCTGGACCTGTCCTACCGCGCCCAGATCGCGGGATGGCGGCTCCGCTATGTCGACGAGATCGTCGTGCTCTCCGATCTGCCCGAGGCCCTGGGCGCCGTCCGCGCCCAGCAACACCGCTGGATCCGGGGTGGAGCACAGGTCGCTCGCAAGCTGCTGGTGAGCCTCTGGTCCCACCCTCTGCCCCTGCGACGAAAGCTCCAGGGCACCGCCCACCTCCTGGCCAGCTCCGTGTTCCTGCCCGTGCTGGCTCTGTGTGTGATCACGCCCGCGCTGCCGCTGATCCAGCCCGAGGTCGGGTTCACGGGTCAGCTGCTCCTGGGCTACGCGGGCTGGCTGCTCCGAGGCGTCCTGCTCGTGCTGGTCACGGCCTACGCCACCGTCTGCGTCCACCGCGCCGACGGGTTGGGCAAGGGCCTGGCCCGGCTGGTCCGCGACCTCCCCCCCTTCATGGCCCTGGTCACGGCCATCTGTGTACACGACGCCTGGGCCGCCCTGCTGGGCTGGGTCGGCCCAACCGGGACCTTCGTGCGCACACCCAAGGGCCTGCAGCCCGTCTCCCGGACCCTGCCCGGTGGACTGGTCCTGGAGACCGGCCTGGCGCTCTGGTCCTGGGTGGGCCTGGGCCTGGGCCTGCTGGGCCACCAGTGGGCGCTGCTCCCCTTCCTCGGCTTCCAGGCCGCCGCCTTCACGGCGCTGGTGGTGCTGACCCTGAGGGCCCCGCCGGCCCCGAAGCTGCCCCTGCCGGCGGCCTGACCCTCGGCGCCAGCCACTCGGCCATCGCGGCCGTGCCTTGGGACGTGTAGTGCAGGTTGTCGCCCTCGAAGCGCCAGCCCCGAGGCGAGCCCTGCTTCAGGTCCGGCAGGGGGTCCAGCACCTCGAAGTCCGCCGCCTCGCCGGCCTCGGTGACCAACTCGTGAAGGGGGCCCCAGGGGTAGCGATGCCACCAGTACAAGCCTGGTGAGATCAGCAGAGTGGCCCGAACGCCGTCCTGGTCGAGGTCAGCACCCAGCTGCCTCAACGCGGCCCCCAGCGCAGCCACGCGCTCGGGGTCCTGCAGGCTCAGCAGGGGCTCGTCCACGTAGCCACCGGGCAGGCTGAACAGGCGATGCCAGGACCACGCGTGCGCCAGCGCCGCCCGGACCTGGCTCCCCTTCCCCGAGCGGGCCTCGAACCAGCGCTGGGAGACCGTCTCGTTGCGAAACGGTGCCTGTTCATCCAGCCAGGATCGTTCAGCTTCGTAGGCGGACCTGCGCTCCGGGCCGCCATGGATCTGCAGCGGCCCCGACATGGTCAGCAGGTCGTTCAGGCAGAACACCAGGAGCAACGCGTCGGGCTGGAAGTCCCGGACGCGGCGCCGATACCAGGCCGCCTCCTGGACGGTGTCGTAGCCGCTCACGCCGAAGTTCAGGACCTCGACCCCCTCCAGGCGGCGCTCCAGCTGGGAGGGCAGGCTGTCCTCCTCGGCGACGAGCTCCCCCCATACCAGGGAGTCCCCCAGCACCGCCAGTCGCGGACGCTCCGTATCCAGAACGATCTCGGCAGGTTCTCGTAGGCCCTGGCCGTTGTGGGCGGCTAGCCCGTAGTCCATCTCGAGCTGACTCGAGGGTCGCGGCGCGTAGCCCAGCTCGGCGTCGGGCATGTACAGGCGCGTGTGCAGCTCGGTCGTCCGCCGCTGCCAGGCCTCGTCGCGGTCGCCGACGACGGGGGGGCGCAGAGGTCCACCCAGCAGGAACTCCGCCAGCGCCAGCGCCGCGACGAGGCCGACCCCGAGCGCCAGCAGTCTTCGCCTCAAGGTTGGGCGATCTCGCGTAGTTGGATGACCGAGACCCGAGCATCTCCGGGTGCCCAGCCGACCAACTCCGGCGCGCCATCGCCGCTGAGATCCACGGCCCAAAGGTTCTCCACCGGCCCCTCCAGCTCCAGCTCCATCCAGGCCCGCTCCGAGACCGAGTCCCCCTCGCCCAGGTAGACGGACAGCGAGCTCCCCACCGCCACGGCCAGGTCCGGCAGTCCGTCCCCATCGAGGTCCTCGAACAGGCTCCAGGCCGCCTTGTCCCCCTCCAGCGGCAGGGCCAGCTCCCTCAGCCTGCGCGGGGGGCCGAGCACGCCCTCCTCCATCGGCATCAGCAGCAGCTCCACGTCCACGCTGCGCGCCATCACGGCCTGTGCCAGGTTGCCGATGTCCAGGCTGAGGCTGGGCATGAGCACGTCCAGGTCGCCGTCCCCGTCCAGATCCACGACGAACAGATCGTCCACGCCGGCCTCGCGCTCGACCACCTGGGCGGGCCCGAGCCCCGTGGCCGTGCCCAGGTGCAGGTAGACCCGGGACTCCGTGCCGCCCAGCGAACCGTCGCTTCGGAGCTGGTGGACCAGCAGGTCCGTGCGCCCGTCTCCGTCCAGATCTGCCCAGTGCGCGTCCGTGGTCCAGGACTCCTGGCCCCGCGCGACCGGCGGTCGGACCAGCCCCAGGGGCAGCGGCCAGCGGGCCAGCTCTCCCGAGGCACCGTGGACGGCGATGTCCGTGGCGATCACCAGCAGCTCCTCCTGACCGTCTCCGTCGACGTCGGCCACGGCCACCGAGGCCGGCACCACGGTGGTGCTCAGGACCTGCCCTCCCTCCTCGCTGCGCAGCTCCAGCTCCGTCCTCGAGGGCAGCGAGATGTTGTCCCACGAGCCGCTCTCGGAGACCACCATCAAGCTGTCCCTCGCCCAAACCAGGACCTCGACGCGGCCGTCGTGGTCCAGGTCCACCACCAGGTTGGCGCGCTGGGGGGAGCCGCTGCCCAGGCGGGGCAGCGCGGTGGCAGCCTGGAGCACCCGGCGTCCCGAGACCTGCTCGGTGAGACCCTGGTCGTCGACCACCCAGAGCCCGTGCCCGGCGTCCCACCACGAGGCCACGCCGGGCAGCTGAACGGCCACCTGGGGGCCCCCGAGCAGCCCGTCGACGACCTCCAGGATCAGCCCCGCCCCCTGGGCGCTGGCCAGGACGAGCTCGGAGACGCCGTCGCCGTCCACGTCTGCCGCGCGGACATCGGTCAGCGGGGCCTGGGCGGACAGCGTGAGGAGCAGGGGCACGTCGCAGCCTAACCGAGACGAACGAGGCGACCGACGAGCCCACACAGCGACCTCAACGATGAGCCGCTTCGGGCAGATCGGCAGCCTGCCCCTGTCCGAGCCGCTCTCCTCGGCTTCGAATGAGGCCAGCTAGGGCTCGATGCCGACGTGGGCGCCCTCGTCGAACACGTCGACGAAGTACATCGACGACATGATCATCACCTGATCCAGGCCCGAGTCCAGGGACTGGTCACTGTACACAATCCCCCGGGTCAGGCCGGCGCCGTCCACGATCAACAGCCCCGCGTAGGTGTGGCCCCCCTCGCTGATCGTGCCGTCCCGGTCGAAGTCGTGGCTGATCTGGTAGGCGACCTGGCGGGGGTCCACGCCCTCGGCGCGGGGGACCAGGCTGAGGTAGGCGTAGACCCACATGCCGGCGCTCTGGACCGTGTAGCGGGCCACGCCGGTGCTCGTGACCTCGAAGTAGGGGTCCAGGTTGAGCTGGCTGTAGCCCACGCCCTCCTCGTCGTCTGGGGCCTCGTAGTAGCCGTTCCAGCGCAGCACCGCGCCGCTGTAGCTGCCCATCGCGTCCTCGACGCTGCTGGGGCCGAACTGTGTGTAGTCCGGGCTGTCTCCGTCGCCGAAGGCCCAGCCGCCGCCGACGGGCCGGTCCGCCCGCAGCCAGACCCCTCCGTCGCTCACCAGGTACACCGACCCCGGCTCGTCAGCCTCGCCGAGGGAGGTCGGCTCGAGCTTGTACAGGGTCTCGTCGTGCCAGGTCCGGCGCCAGCGCTGGGTGTGTCCCTGGTCCCAGCTCAGCTCGACCTCGACGCCGTACTCGACCCAGGCCCAGCGGCCCCGGCGGACCTCGGCGTCGCTCTGGTGCACCGCCGAGAGCGCCCGCACCCAGGCCTCCTCGTCGCCGTCCGGGCCCTGCTCGGCCTCGCCGACCTGCCAGAGGTCGACGAGCCCACCCCAGGTGTCCCGACACAGGGTCCAGCCGGCGTCCGTGAAGCGCCCGTCCGCCTGGAGCTCCAGCTGGGTCAGGCGGTTGCAGTGCTGCCCCGAGGCCACCCACTGCCAGCTCGCCACGTACCTCCCTGGGGCCAGATCGTGGGCCTCGGGAGCCGGGGGCTCGCTGTCGACGGAGCTGTCCGCCGGGCTCTCGTGAACCTCGAGCGGGCCGCCCTGCCCGTCACAACCCAGGAGCAGCGTCAGCCCCAGCATCAGTAGGCCTCGATGTTGGCGTCGATCCACGCCGTCCGAGCCGGCAGCCAGGTCCGGATGTTGTCCTGCTCGGCGGCGTAGTCCTCGACCACGGGCAGGTAGCCGCCCAGGAAGTCGATCTCGTCCCAGGGCCAGATCTCGAAGTTCTCCTCGGGCAGGTCCTCACCCAGCAGCGTCCACTGGGCCTCGACCCGGGCCAGCAGCGCCTCGTCCGAGAGCTGTCCCTGCCGGAGCTCGCCCCAGCGGGCCGTCAGCGCCTCGGAGAAGCCCTCGGTGGCCGTCATCGACGCGACCCAGGTGGGTCGATACAGCACCCAGCCCTCGGGGCTGACGTTGTCGTTGTAGGTCGGCTGACCCAGGGTCAGGTCCAGGTCCCAGGGCGTGAAGTGAGCCAGGCCACCGGTGTCCCTCCAGAGGTGCACGCTGAGGTAGTAGGCGTCATTGTTCTTCATCAGCTCCTGCAGGATCAGGAAGTCGATGGCGCTGTCGCGGTCCAGGTAGTCCCACATCCCTGCTGGATCGTTCAGGATTTTGTCCTGCCATCCCAGCACCCAGGACTGCATGCCCAGGATCTGGTCCGGGCTGGGCGCCGAAGGGTAGACGACCTTCCATGTACCGAAGCCGACCGAGGCATGGGACTGTATGCCGCCAGAATCGTTCAGCTTCATGATGAAGCTGTCCCCCGGCTCCAGAGCGATGCGGGAGCTGTCCTGCTTGACGCGCTCCACCAGAAAGTAGATGCCCCAGGGCTGCTCGTTCAGCTCCAGGGTGCAGGTCCGGCTCTCCGGGGCGTAGCGCTCCGGCCCGCCGAAGCTCTGGAAGAGCTCGTAGGCCAGCAGGTTGCGCACGAAGGCCCGGTCGATC
>CALGIB010000861.1 GCA_937915955.1 uncultured Pseudomonadota bacterium | reverse complement strand
GCCCGAGCCCGAGCCCGAGCCCGAGCCCGAGCCCGAGCCCGAGCCCGAGCCGATCTACGTGCCCGAGCCCGTCCATGTGCCCGAGCCCGACGAGCCGACCTACGACCCCTACGAGCTGGACCTGCCCGACTTCGAGCCCGACGAGCCCCTGGCCGAGCTCGACGAGTACGCCGCCCTGGATCTGCCCGAGGAGCTGCCCCCGGCCCCGAAGGCGAGGGAGGGAGGCGGCACCGGCCTGCTCGTCACTGGTGCGGCCAGCCTGGCCGCCAGCGGAGGCGCCATGTTCGCCGCGTACCACTACGCCGGCGTCGCACGGACCACCGGCTCGGCGGCCGTCTACAGCGACGCGCGCACCATCGCGACCGTCAGCGAGGGCGCAGGCTGGGGCCTGGGCGCCACCGGCGTGATCCTGATCGGCGTCGGCATCAGCGAGAGGGTGAACTGATGCTGCTGCTGCTCACCACCGCCTGCATCTTCGACAGCGACAACCCCCTGTTCTCGGACCTCGATGGTGACGGCGTCAGCGTCTACCAGGGTGACTGCGTCGACAACAAGGGGGGCCTGCAGGGCCCCGTCGTGCTCAACGACGCCGACTACGACTCGCTGACCGAGGCCGTCCAGGCCGCCATCCCCGGCGACACCCTCATCGTCTGCCCCGGCGAGTACGACGCGGTGACGGTCAACAGCATGACCCTCGAGGGCCGGCCCGAGGGCGGCGACGTCATCCTGCACGGCCGAGGCGACGGCGCCGCGATCACCGTCCTGGGCGACTCGACCCTCATCGGCTTGACCCTGACCGGCGGGATCGGCACGAACTACCAGGGCGCGCGCTGGGGAGGCGGCGTGGACGCCGCGATGGCCAGCTCGCTGACCATGACGGACTGCGTCGTCGAGGGCAACAGCGCCGACAACGCAGCCGGCATCGCCGGCCCCCAGGAGCTCGGCTCGGTGACCGTGCTAGAAGACGTGCGCGTCCGCCAGAACCACGCCCTGACCTACGGCGGGGGCGTCATGCTCTACGACTCCGTCACGCTGATCGACACGGTCGTCCGGGACAACGTGGCCGACAGCCAGGGTGGAGGCGTCGTGCTCGTCGAGACCGAGGCCCTGATCAGCGGCGGGAGCATCGAGGGCAACAGCGCCGGCAGCGCCGGGGGCGGCGTCCTGCTCGCGGTGGGCCGGGCCACCTTCGACGGCGTGGAGTTCGACCTGAACACCCCCGAGGATCTCGTGCTGCAGGACAACCGCGGCACCAACACGACCGCGGCGGTCCCCGGCAGCAGCTTCAGCTGCGACGCGACGAGCAGCACACCCGGCTGCCAGTAGCGACATCCGGGTCGCATCGGGGCGGGGCGGCCACCCCACTCGGGCTCGGTCCCCTGCGCCGGGGCGGTTCGAGGGGTGGCCCGGTTCTTGAACTCCAGGGCCTCGGCGCCGCCGGAGCCCCCATGCTGAGTCTCTCGGCCAGCCTTCTGTTCGCCTGCGCGGAGCCCGCCGCGCCCACGATCGAGCACCCCACCCGCTCGGGACACGAGGACCCCGCCGCCGACAGCTCCGCCCCAGACGGGGAGCCCGACGAGGAGCGGGGTGAGGAGCGCGACGACGCCGTCGTGATGTCCTGGCAGCCCCCGAGCCAGCTGGACTGCGGCGAGACCGGCCTCGCCACGCTGGTCCTGCAGAACACCGGCACGACGACCTGGACCCGCGAGGGCGGCTACAAGCTCGGCGCGGTCAACGACGAGGACCCCTTCTACAGCCTGGACACCCGCGTCTGGATGGACGAGGGCGAGCGCGTCGAGCCCGGGGACCGCTGGGTCGTCGAGATCCCCCTGACCGCGCCTGACGGAGACGGCACCTACACCACCGACTGGCAGATGGTCCGCGAGTACGTGGCCTGGTTCGGCGAGGACGTCGGCAGCCCCGTCGAGGTGAGCTGCGAGCCCGAGCCCACGGGGGGCTGGGTCAGCGAGGCCTGCGCCCGCAACGGCTCCGAGATCTGCGACGACGAGGCCTTCCGTGTGCCCGTCGGCGCCCGCATGGGTCTGCTGTGCCAGGAGGCCGAGGGCGGCATCAGCTTCATCTCCGCGAACACCGGCCCCGAGCAGTCCGACGGCAACCACCGCTGCCAGGGCTGGGAGGACCGGGGGCAGGACGCCTGGGACTACCTCGACTACGTCGCCAAGACGGTCTGCTCGAGCGAGGGCAAGGTCGTCGAGGTCGATCTGAGCGCCTACGAGGGCCAGGATCTCTGGTTCGGCAGCCACGACCACCCCGACGGCGGCGGGCACATGACCAGCACCTGCCTGGTGCGCTGGAGCGACTGAGCAGGACGCTCAGGACACGCAATCGCGACTGCCCCGCGGGGCTGGCCTCGGTTAGGCCCTGGGACCTCTGAATCCAACGCATTCCTTGCGAGGTCCCAGCATGAGCAGCGACAAGGCCATCGAGCTCGCCGAGTCCTACGGCGCCCACAACTACAAGCCTCTGGAGGTGGTGATCTCCCACGCCGAGGGTGTGTGGGTCACCGACCCCGAGGGCAACCGGTACATGGACATGCTCTCGGCGTACTCGGCGCTGAACCAGGGCCACCGTCACCCGCGCATCCTCAAGGCCCTGATCGACCAGGCCCAGCGCTGCACGCTGACCAGCCGGGCCTTCCACAACGACCGGCTCGGCCCCTTCCTCCAGAAGCTCTGCGCCTTCTCGGGCTTCGAGTCCGCGCTGCCCATGAACACCGGCGCGGAGGCCGTGGAGACCGCCATCAAGGCCGCGCGCAAGTGGGGCTACAAGAAGAAGGGTGTGGCCGACGGCAAGGCCGAGATCATCGTCTGCGCCGACAACTTCCACGGCCGCACCACCACCATCGTCGGCTTCTCGACCGACCCCCAGAACAAGGACGGCTTCGGCCCCTTCACCCCGGGCTTCGTCATCGTGCCCTTCGGTGATCTGGACGCCCTGGCCGCGGCCTTCAACGACAACACCGTGGCCTTCCTCGTCGAGCCCATCCAGGGCGAGGCCGGCATCAACGTACCCCCCGACGGCTACCTGCGCGGCGCCCGCGAGCTCTGCGACAGGCACAACGCCCTGCTCATCTGCGACGAGATCCAGACCGGCTTCTGCCGCACCGGCAAGACCTTCGCCTTCGAGCACGAGGGCATCCGCCCCGACGGCATCACGGTGGGCAAGGCCCTGGGCGGCGGCATGCTGCCCGTCAGCGCCTTCCTGGCCAGCTGGGACGTCATGGACGTCTTCCACCCGGGCGATCACGGCAGCACCTTCGGCGGCAATCCGCTGGCCTGCGCCGTGGCGGTGGCCTCCATCGACGTGCTGATCGAAGAGCGCCTGTCCGAGGCGGCCGAGGCCAAGGGCATGTACCTGATGCACCAGATGCGCGAGTTCGGCTCCCCCCACGTCGCCGAGGTGCGCGGGCGCGGGCTGCTGGTCGGCGTGGAGATTCAGGCCTCGAGCGGCCCCGCCAAGCCCTTCTGCAAGGCGCTCAAGCGTCGCGGGATCCTGGCCAAGGAGACCCACGAGCAGGTCATCCGCTTCGCCCCGCCCCTGACCATCACGGTCGAGGAGCTGGATCACGCCCTGAAGCACATCGGTGACGTGCTCTCCGGTCAGATCGTCGACGGCGTGCTGCTGCCCGCCAACGAGGCCTGAGGTGCAGCGCGCGCCCACAAGAGCGGACTACCCCTGGACCCTGCGCCTCGTGCACGAGGGCTACAGCAGCATCCGCGTGGAGCGCGCCGGCCGCTGGTTCCGCTTCGACCCCTACCAGGTCCCCGAGGCGGACCACCAGTCCATCCTGACCTGGAACGAGTGCGAGCGAGCCGAGGGCCTGCTGACCGCCGTGAGCAAGGCCCTGACGCCCCGCGTCGTCGCCCACCCCGAGGTGCTGGGCTGGCTGCAGAGCCTGGGGCCGGTGCAGCCGGGCGGGGACGAGGTCGACGGCGTGCGCATCGAGATGCTCGAGTACGAGCCGGTGCCCTACGCGACCCCCATCGAGTTCGCGCGCAAGACCAAGGCGGCGCTGCTGTCCCCGGGCATGGCAGCCCGACGCCTCTACAAGCGCGCAGGCCTGCCCAAGGTCCCCCCGGTGATCGTGCAGCTCACCTTCCCAGACGGGCGGCGACTGCTGCACCTGAACTGCAGCCTGCACCAGTGGACCCCCGCGGACTGGCTGGACGAGGTCGTCGCCCGCTTCGGCGGCGCGGACTGGGTCCTGGCGGGCGTGGACTACCAGGAAGAGCAGGCCGTGTTCGAACGCATCCAGGCCTTCGGCGGCAAGCAGGTGCTGCTGATCGACCTGCTCAACGACACGCGGGCGGCGATCGGACTGCCCACGGGCATCCTGACCCCCACGGTGGATCGCCTCAAGTCCATCGGCCTGGACGCCTACGCCCTGGTCGAGGGCGCCAGCTTCCGCGTCGAGTAGGGGACTCGGTCCAGGCGCTCAGCGCGCGACCTCGCCGACCTCGACCTGCAGGTAGGCCTTCTTGCTGCCGGCCTGGAGCATGATCTCGGCGGGCCCCGCCTCGGCCCAGGTCAGGATGGACTCGTCCAACAGGCCGGCGCTAGGCGGATCGACCTGGATGACCATGGCGCCGATCAGGATGTTGCCGTCGCACTTGGGCAGCAGCGTCCAGACGTCCCCCACCACCGGCGGGTCCTCGCCCGAGAAGTCGATCTCGAGCTCCTCGCAGCCGGTGGGCTGGTAGCGGTCGTCCTCGACCTGGGTGTCCTGCGGCTCGGGGACGGAGTCCTCGCCGCTGCCGGTGCAGGCCAGGCTCAGGCCCAGGGTGAGCAGCGTGAGGGCGGACAGGCGCTTCATCGGGGGACTCCAAGGCTCGGCAGGCCCTTCTTGGCGATCCAGTCGTCCAGGCCCTTGTCGGCCTGAGCCTTGACCTTGTTCTGCAAGAACGCCGTGCCGCCGAACAGCTTGCCCGGGACGCCGAGGGCCTGCTTGCACCAGCCGGTCAGCTCGAAGACGTCGCGGTGCTCGATGATCAGCCCGTCCTGGAAGCGGAAGCTGGCGTCGATCACGTTGTGCACGTGCTTGCCGGTGGCGCTGAACGTGTACCAGGCCTCCCAGTGGGCCGAGCCGCTGTCGCCCTCGGCCTGGACCTCGCCGAAGCTGAGCTTCAGGTCCTTGCCGCGGTGACAGAGCATCTGCCACATGGCGCCGGCGCGAGCCCCCTGCAGGTCGGGGAACACCGGGTCCGAGAAGCGAACGTCCGGGTGGTAGCAGGCGCACATCTCGTCGGCCTTCTTGGCCGAGAACGACATGTAGAAGCGGTTGAGCAGCTCGGCAGGGTCGTGCATTCCGCCCGCTAACCAGCTCAGTCCGGTCGGCCTACGCCGCCCCCGGAGATCCGGCCAGCTGAGGGCTCCACTCCTCGAGCGTGACCTCGCCGTGCTCGATGCGGACGAACTGCGTGCCGAGCAGCCATGAGCCCGGGTTCAGGTAGCGGGCCCCGTGCGGCAGCCCCCGCTCGCCCGGGTGGTGCGTGTGACCGAAGACGACCACGTCGAAGCCGCGACGGGCGATCTCCTCGGCGGCGGCCTGGAACTGGGGAGGCTCGCCCAGCAGGCCCTGCGCGTCCGGCCCCCGCAGGCGGCTGCGCCAGCGCTCGAAGGACACCCACAGGCGGTAGGCGCCGGGCATCGCCGAGAGCACCAGGCCTCCGATCCAGGTCGAGAACTCGTACAATTTCGGCGAGTTGACGAAGAAGGGGTCGTACAGGTGGCCATGCTCGATGCGGATGCGGGCGTGGCCCGACGACAGGTTCAGGAAGGGGGTCACCGCCAGCGCGCCCCAGTCGTCCAGGAAGTGCTCCATCGCCATGTCGTGGTTGCCGACCACGTAGTAGACCCGGCGCCCGCGGTCCGCGATGCGCTTGAGCACCCGCAGCAGCCGAGGCACGTCGCGGCTGAAGTGCTCGAAGGACAGCTGGCTGATCTCCAGGCCGTCTCCGTTGATGCAGATGTCGTAGCCCTCCTCGCTGGCCCACTCGAGGAAGCGCAGGATCCGCCTGGGCTGATCGCAGAAGGGGTTGCCCAGGTGCAGGTCGCTGAGGACGACCATGCGCCCGATCTCGATGTCCGTGATCAAGGTCGGACCTCGGCCCGGTCCGCCTGGTCGAGCAGCTCGAGGCACCAGCTCCGGCCCTGCTCGAAGCTGCCGAACAGGCGCACCGGCGCGACGTTGCGCTGCAGGCCGATGGCGAAGCCCAGCAAGGCCCGGGAGAGGGGGGTGGCGCCTACGTAGGCGACCCCCAGGACGAGCTCGCCGTAGGCCCCCATGTGCACCTCACGGGCCCCTCGATCGAGGCCGACGATGCGGTCCAGGAAGACCACCACCACGCCCTTGGGGCCCCGCATGTGCGCGTAGATGAAGGCTCGGGTCTGCAGGGCGGCGGCGTGGTCCTCGACGACCTTGAGGCGCGGCCAGACCAGCAGGATGCGCGGCTCGTCGGGGTCCGTGAAGAACTCCATGGTCGGGGACGATCCGACCCGACTCCAGGTGGTGGGCGCCACTCCTGAGGGCGTCGGCCCGCTACCCACCGGTAGACCCATCGGGCCCGGGGGGCTCGCCGTAGGGGTCGTCCAGGACCTGGCGGATCGCCTCCTCGGGCGCCACGTCCTGGCTCTGGGTCAAGGCCCACGACAGCGTCTCGTTGGTGCGCTTGATGCGGCGCGCCATCTGCTGCATGAGCTCGTAGGCGAAGGTCGGGTCCCGTCGGATCTTCAGCAGGAAGCCGCCGGGCTGGACCACGACCAGGCGGGTGGCGCCGTCCGAGGTGGCCGTGGCGCTGCGTGGTGAGCCCGTCAGCAGCGCCATCTCGCCGAAGATCGCGCCCCGCTCCAGCCGGGCCAGCACCACCCGCTGACCGTCGACGAGGGTGTGGATCAGGACCTCGCCGTCGCCGATGACGAAGAGCTCCCGGCTGGGCTCCCCCTCCGCGAAGATCACCTCGCGGTCCTTGTACTCCCGGAGCTGTTCACCGCTGAAGCGTCGACCCATGCCTGCAGCCTACTCGGGGGCCCAGACCGCGACCCGGTCGTTCTTCATGTCCGCGACGTAGACGCGGCCGTCAGCGGAGACACCCACGCCGAAGGGCCAGTCCAGCTGACCGTCCCCGCCGCCCCGGTCGCCCAGGGCCAGCCGGAGCTCGCCGTCGGGGGTCAGCTTCACGACGCGGTAGTTGAACTGGTCCGCCACCCACAGGCCCCCGTCCGGATCACGGGCCATCTGGTGGGGATCGTTCAGCCTCGCGGGCCCGACGTCGCCCAGCGTGCCGACCCTGTGCTCGCCCTCGTACACGCACAGGACGTCGTCCAGAGTGCTGGCGACCAGCAGCGCGTCGTCGCCCGCGCGCAGCAGCCCCGAGGGCTTGTCCAACTCCACCTCGTCCCCGAAGGTGCGGAGCAGGGCGCCCTCGTCCTGGGCCGCGAAGACCGCCACCCGGTGGTGCTCGTAGTCGGTGACGAAGACCTCGTCCCCGATCCTCAGCGCGGCGTAGGGGCCCGACAGGTCCTGGCCGAGCGTTAGCGTGCTGACGCCGTCGTCGAAGCGGTGGACGCGGTTGGTGACGGTGTCGGCCACCCACAGCCCGCCCTGCTCGTCCAGGCTCAGGTGCTTGGGGGTGTCCAGCTCGGCCTCGCCGAAGGCCCGCACGAAGGTCCCGTCCAGGGTGAACTCGACCAGCCGTCCGTTGCCCGAGTCCGCGACCAAGAGCGCGCTGTCGGTCAGCGCGAGGCCTCGGGGCTCGCTGAGCACCCCCTCGCCGATCGAGCCCCACCAGCCGTAGCGCAGCGGCCCGGTGTCCGTGTCGGCGTCCGAGTCCGTGTCGCTGTCCGAGTCGCTGTCCGTGTCCGAGTCTGTGTCCGCGTCGTGCCGGGTGTCCGCGGGGACCCGGCCCGAGCAGGCGAGC
>CALGIB010000860.1 GCA_937915955.1 uncultured Pseudomonadota bacterium | reverse complement strand
CCGCTGGTGATCCAGAACTTGGTGCCGTTGAGCACGTAGTGGTCGCCGTCCAGGGTCGCCGTGGTCGCCAGGCTGCCGGCGTCGGACCCCGCCTCGGGCTCGGACAGGGCGAAGGCGCCGAGCAGCTCACCCGCGGCCAGCCCGGGCAGCCAGCGGTCCTGCTGGGCGGCGCTGCCGTACATGCTGAGGATGATCTGGGGCAGCCCGCTGACCGCCACGGTCACGGCCCAGCTCGCGCTGACCCGAGCGATCTCCTCGAGCACGATCGCGTACTCGACGTAGCCGAGGCCGAGGCCGCCGTGCTCCTCGCTCGTCGGGATTCCGCAGAGACCCGCCTCGCCGAGCGCGTGGAACAGGTCCTTTCGGAAGCTCTCGGTCTCGTCGTCTTCCTCGAGCGTCGGGCCCAGGATGCTGCGCGCCGCCTCTCGCGCTGCGGCCCTCAGGTCCTGCTGGATCTCGGTCTCGTCGAACACGGCACGCCTCCACTCCGGGGGCCTAACAAGCGCTTGCCCGGCGCGACCACGCGACATACCGTGCCCGTCCAATCACGGGCCAGGCCCGTTGCAGGAGAAGACCCATGAAGCGCTTTGCTCTCGCCCTGACGCTGCTCGGTGCCCTCACCGGCTGTGCCATGAAGTCGTCCACGATCCCCGGTGCCCCGATCCCCTTCGCCAAGGCCGACTACACCGTGATGGGCTCCACCAGCGCCGAGGAGTGTGGCTCCTACATCCTGGGCATCAACTTCCAGGCCCTGTTCAAGAACGAGGCCGCTGGCATCGTTCCCGGCACGTTCACGATGTCCGGCACCGTGGGCGCCGGCGCGGCGATGATGAACAACGCCATGCTCAGCCCCGAGGGCAGCAAGGCCCTGTACATGGCGCTCGAGAAGATGCCCGAGGCCACGCACCTGCTGGCTCCCCGCGTCAACATCGAGGCCAACGGCGTGACCCTGGGCCCCGGCACCGGCATCGTCATCTTCGGCAAGCGCTGCGCTACCGTCGAAGCCCGCGGCGTCAGGATCGGCGATCGTCCCACGGTCAACCAGTAGATAGGGCGCAGGGGAGCGGGGCCTCGGTCCCCTCCCCTCGCCTCCTACCGGATCTGCTTGCCGAGCTCCTTGGCCACGGTGGCCTCGACCTTCAGCAGCGCGTCCTCGAGCTGAGCGGAGCTGGGTGAAGCCACCCGGCTGTCGATCTCGCGCGCGTCGACCTCGCCCCAGGCGATGGGGGCGCCGCTGGCACTGTCGTAGAGCGCCCAGAGCACCCGCAGACGCGCGCCCATGCCGCAGCCGTACTCCTGCCCCAGGAACCAACCGCCGTTGTGGCTGTAGTAGCTGACGACGATCGGCACGAGCACCTGGTCCGCTCCGGGGGCGCTGCCGGGGGCCAGCGGCGAGGGCTCCAGCGTGAAGCGCGGCAGGTTGACGTTGTCGGTGCCGTCCGCCTCGTGGGTGCCCCGTGAGCGGTGCCGGATCGGCGCGGGCACCTGGACCGGGGCGCGACGGTAGGTCACGCCTCCGTCCTGGAGGAGCTCGGCGAAGGCCTGATCCGACCAGTCGGCCGCGGTGCCGGCGAGCTGCGCCTGGGCCGAGAAGCTGTACTCCTTGGCGCGCACCTGGAGGCCGTACTCCGGGTCCTCCTCGGTGACGAAGCCGCCCCGCATCGTGACGTTGCCCACGTAGACGCCGTGTCGGAACGAGGCCTCGCCGTCGAGCCCCTCGAGCTCGGTGAGCAGGACCGTGTCGGCCAGCGCCACCACCCCCAGCTTGCGCGGAGGCGGCGGCCCCCCGTCTAGGAAGACGTCGGGCGGCTTGCCGTACCAACCGCAGGCCAGCAGCCCCAGCCAGCCCAGCGAGCTCATCGGGGTAGCTCGATGCGGGCGGTGGACAGCAGCGTCTCGCGCTTGAGCACCCGACTGCTGACCTCGTCGAGCCCCAGCAGGGCCAGGATCTCCTTGGGCTTGGCCATGCGCCCCTCGATGCAGACGGCTTCGAAGTCGAGCTTGGCCAGCCCAGGCTCGGCGCGCACGGAGAGGCCGCCGATCAGCGGGCGGATGTCGATGTCCTTGATGGTCTTCACGCGCC
>CALGIB010000859.1 GCA_937915955.1 uncultured Pseudomonadota bacterium | reverse complement strand
GAAATGACGTTGCATCAGTCCGCAAACCCCTGAAATCAGGTTCGTCCCCCCTGGCACAAGACGTGCACTACCTGGCAGTCCAACCACGGAGACACCATGACCCCCATCCAGCCCGGAACCCGCATCCCTTCGCTCTCGCTCCGCACCCGCGAAGGCGGAGCCTTCCTGGACGTCGACACCGATCGGCTCTTCGGCGGCAAGACCGTCGTGCTCTTCGGCCTGCCCGGCGCCTTCACCCCCACCTGCTCCAGCGCCCACGTGCCCCGCTACGAGGAGCTCTACGACGCCATGCGCGCTCAGGGCGTCGACGAGGTCATCTGCACGTCGGTCAACGACGCCTTCGTCATGGACGCCTGGCGCGAGGCCCAGGCCGTCGACAAGGTGCGCTTCCTGGCCGACGGCAACGGCACGCTGGCCGAGGCCCTCGGCCTGCTGGTCGACAAGACCGCGCTCGGCTTCGGGCGGCGCTCCTGGCGCTACAGCCTGCTCGTCCGCGACGGCGTCGTCGCGCAGGCCTTCATCGAGGCCGAGGTCGAGGGCGACCCCTACGAGGTCAGCGACGCCGACACCATGCTGAGGCACCTGGGCGGCGCGGCCCCCGCGGACATCCTGCTGTTCACCAAGCACGGCTGCGGTCACTGCCGCCGGGCCAAGCAGGCCCTGGCCGAGGCCGGCCGCCCCTACACCGAGCTGCCCGCCAGCCCCACCACCCTGCGCGCCCTGCCCGGGGCCGAGACCACCCCTCAGGTCTACGTGAACGGCGCACACCTGGGCGGCGCCGATGAGCTCATCGCCTGGCTGGCGGGCTGATCATGAAGACCATCGACATCGGCAGGAGGCCGGCGACAGCGTCACCGAGGACCTGCTGACCCAGCGGCTGCAGATCCACGAGAAGACGGCCTGGATGCTGCGAAGCCTGCTGGGCAGAGCGCAACCTCCTCTGCCCGAGGGCGAACAGGTCGGCGAGGAGCGCGGATGATCTGGGCCTCGCCCGAGCCCCTGCTGCTGGCCGCCGGGACCAGCCAAAGCGACGAGGTGCTGCTGGTGCTGCTCGAGGACAGCGAGATCGCCTGGAGCCAGGTCGGCGGGCCCACACCCGAGCGCGTCGAGGCGCTGACGCAGGCGCTGCGTCCCCCGGATCTCAGTCCTTCAGCGCCGTGACCGCCTCGACCGCCTGCTCGTCGGAGACCTCGAAGTCCCCGGCCCCGAGCCCGGCGAGCCGACCGGCCTCGCGGGCCTCCTCCCAGCGCTGGATCCGCACCAGGCCCACGCCGCTGGTGTAGAAGACCTCGCGGCCGCCGCTGTGGACCAGCTCCACCTGCAGGCCCAGCGCGCCCCCCATCTGGACCTCGGCGGTGGCCAGGCCCCGCAGACTCAGGCCCGAGCCCTGGAGCTGAAGCTCGAAGCCCTGTACGTCCGCGGCCGAGAAGCTCCGACGCTGCTCCAGCATCAGCGAGGACGTCGTGCGCGTGACCGGCACGATCACGAGCGCGTCCCGCAGCCCACAGAAGTAGCCGGCCCGCCCGCGCAGCCCCAGCCAGCGCAGCAGCAGGCCGTTGCGCTGGATGTAGAGCGAGGAAAACAGCAGCTCCGAGCCCAGCGCCGCCTGCAGCTCCTGGCGCTGGGCCGCGTGCATCGCCGCCGCCTTGCCGCTGACCACCAGGCCCCAGCGCAGCACCAAGAGCGCGCCGATGCCGACGCCGAAGAGCCCGTCCACGACGTCGCCGCCTGCCAGAAAGCTCCAGGCCCCGTAGCCCAGGAACGCCAGCGCGATGAGCAGTCCGCGATGCTTGGCCAGCTGCATGGCACACCTCCAGGGCGGTCCTACCACGCCGCCGGAGCCCGCCCGGCGATAGGCTCGCCGCTCGTCCAGCGCACCCCCGGAGTGACCCTTGTCCCATGACCACGAGCACAGCCACGACCACGCGCACGGACACAGCCATCAGCACAGCCACGAGCACGAGGGCGAGCGGGCCTGGACCGGCGAGACCGCCCGCTGGTACGCCGAGCGCTACGGCGACTGGCCGACCCACGCGCTGACCGTTCCGAGGCTGGGCCTGAAGGGCGGCGAGGTCCTGCTCGACGTCGGCTGCGGCACGGGCTCCCTGCTCCGTCAGGCCCTCCCGAGCCTGGGCCAGGGCCGGGCGATCGGCGTCGACTTGGTCCCCGAGATGCTGGAGATCGCCCGCTCGCAGACCCAGGACCAGCGCATCACCTACCTGCAGGGACCGGCCGAGGCGCTGCCCCTCGAGGGCGCCAGCGTCGACCTGGCCATCACGGTGAACAGCCTCCACCACTTCGCCGACCCGGGCGCCGGCCTGCTCGAGATGAAGCGGGTGCTGAGGCCCGGTGGCCGCCTCCTGGTCGTCACCGACGAGGAGATGTACGACATGCTGAACTGGTCCAACGGGCGGGTGCGCGACCTGCTGACCGCCGCCGGCTTGCGCCGCGTCCGTCAAGACAGCGCCCATCAAGGTAGCGTCGTCGCCAACCTGCTCTTCGCCCACAAGCCGGAGTGATCCCGTGAGCCTGCCCAAGCCCCTCTGCCCCTACCTCTCCGTGCGCGGCGGCGCCGCAGCCCTCGCCTTCTACGAGCAGGCCTTCGCGGCCGAGGTCGCCGAGCGCTACGACATCGAAGGAAAGGTCGGTCACGCCGCCGTGTGCATCAACGGCGGCGTGCTGCTGCTCGCCGACGAGTTCCCCGAGCACGAAGCGATACTGGGCAACGTTGCACCCCCAACCCTTGGAGATCGCACGACCTTCACGATTTCCCTGCAGGTCGACGACGCCGACTTCTGGTTCGACCGGGCCGTCGCGGCCGGCTGCGAGGCTATCCGGCCGGTGACCGACGAGTTCTTCGGGCGCCACGGGAAGCTCCGCGACCCCTTCGGCCACGTCTGGGGCGTCGTGCAGCTCAAGGAGCAGGCCTCTGTGTGAGGAGCGAGTTCTCCCGACGTCTCCTGGGCGCCATGCTCCGCCGGCGAGCCCAGGTCGAGCACGGCGACGCCCT
>CALGIB010000858.1 GCA_937915955.1 uncultured Pseudomonadota bacterium | reverse complement strand
AGTGCAGCAGCGAGGGGCAGCGCAGGACGACCAGCGAGCCCTCGACCCGCAGCACCCGGGCGCGGAAGAAGTAGCTGACGAAGGCCTGGGTGTGCAGCCCCAGCACCTCGTCGCCGGCGCTCAGGCCTGGCCGGTTCGAGCCCTCCAGCCAGAGCTCGTCGCCGCGGCGCTCCACCAGCAGGACCTCCACGCGGAGGTCCCGGGTCTCGGGGATCAGGGTCAGGGGCTGGGGGTTGTCGCGGCTGCCCCGCAGCAGCTCCCGGATGGTCTCCTCGTCTTCTATGGGCTGGCTGATCGAGCGCTGGGCCTGCATCAGGCTGGCGACCACCCGGCGGGCGCCGTGTACGTCGGTGAGCTGCGCCACGTGGCGGCGTAGGACGCGGCCGGCCTTGCCGTCCAGGGTCTGGAAGCGCAGGCCGAAGCCCTGGGCGGTGGTCCGGACGACCTCGGCCTGGAGCTGCACCTCGCCCTCGGGCAGATCCAGGGCGATGGGGACCACGGTGCCCAGCTGGAGCGGCGTGCGGGTCGCGATGAAGGCGCCGGCCAGGCTCAGATCTCGGGTCTCACCCAGGCCCGCACCCCGACCCTGGGCCGTCACGGCGATGCGGCAGGGGACCCGGTGGACAGCGCGGTGGTCCTTGCTCATCCGGCCGGCAGCGAGACGACGAACAAGGTCCGCCCCTGGGCGCTCTCTCCCAGCGTGATGGAGCCGCCGTGCCCGGCCGCGATGAGGCTGCAGTTCGCCAGGCCTAGGCCCGCGCCGGTCTGCTTGGTCGTGAACGTGGGCTCGAACAGGCGTCCGCGGATCGCAGGTGGCACGCCGGGGCCGTCGTCCTCGACCTCGATCCGGAGGCCCGCGTCCTGGCCGAGCACGCGCACCCAGACCTGCCCGCCGGGGCCGGTGGCCTCGGCGGCGTTCTTCACGAGGTTCGTCATCAGCCGAACGATCCGACCCGGGCAGAGGCCCATGGTCGGCAGATCGGGCTGGATGGACCAGCTCAGGCTGCCCTCCGAGTAGACGCCCCCGGAGCAGAGCAGGCGGGCCTGTTCGAGCAGCTCCGAGGGCTGGCAGGCCTCGCGACGGTAGCGGGGGACCTCGCCTCGGGCCACGCCACGCATCTCCTCGCAGATGGCGCTGAGGTGTACGCCCGCGCTCTCGAGCATGCAGACGATCTCCTCGAAGTCGGCGCCCTCGGCCGATCGCAGCTCCTGGGGGGCGACCAGCACGGGGAGCAGGTAGTTGCTGAGATCGTGGGCCACCGAGGAGGCCAGCTCTCCCACGAGGTGCAGGCGCTCGCGGCTACGGGCGGCCCGCTCACTGTCGCGGTGCTCCAGCGCCCGCGTGACCTGGAGCCGCATCATCCCTGGGTCCGCGGGCCGGCGGACGAAGCCGTAGACGCCGGCCTCGTTGATGGCCCTCTCGAGCAGATCGCGGTCGGCGTAGGCCGTGATCAGCATACGCACGCAGTCGGGGTGCTCGGCCCGCAGCCGCGTGAGCAGCTCCAGCCCGGACATGCCGGGCATCTTGTAGTCCGCGATGACCAGGTCGGGGCGGTGCTCGCGGGACAGCTCCAGCGCCTCGGCGCCGTCGGACGCGGTCACGACGCGCACGGTCTGCCGGAGCACCAGGCTCATCAGGCTTCGGTTCGCGGGCTCGTCGTCGACCACCAGCACCAGCGGCCAGGTGTCCTGGCTCACGGGTCGTCTCCTCCGGTCCACCACCAATAGAGGCGCTCGGCGTCTTCGCGGGTGAGCGGCTTCCAGATCAGCGGCGCGGCGGCCTTCTGGTCGTCGAAGCGCGTCATCCCCGTGAGCAGGACCGCGCGGGCCGCGACCTCGGGTCGGCGAGCGTGCAGCGCCGCGATGAAGTCGGGGCCGCTCATGCCGGGCATGCCCACGTCGACCAGGATCCCGTCGAAGTCCTCGTCGCAGGCGAGCTCGAGGGCTTCGGGACCCGTCATCACGTGGATCACGTCGTGGGGCTTCAGCTGCAGGCACGCAGCCTGGGCCGCCAGGGGGTTGTCGCCGAGCAGGAGAATGCGAAGTCGGAGCACAAGCTTAAGATACCACGAGCACGCCTGAGCAGGTGTCGGAGCTTGTCCGCGGGCTCAGTCGGCCCACCGGTCCGTCATCCTGAAGTCCATCTCGTAGGTGAAGGTCGGCGCGGCCAGGTCCCTCGGGGGGCGGCCGACGCGGGGTGGGACGGCGGCCATGGCGATGCGATCGAGCTCCTCGTAGCCGCTTCGACGGATCAGCTGCTTGTCCTGGACCCGGCCGCGGTCGTCCACGGTGATGCGCACCACGGAGGTGCCCTGGTAGCCCAGCGCGCGCACCTCGAGCGGCGTCAACTCCACCCAGCGCTCGCGCAGCACGTCGTGCAGCTCGTCGTAGTAGGCCCCGTGCACGTGCTCGCGGGCCGAGAGCTGGGTGCTCTCGCCTTCCTTGACCTCCAGCTCCGCCACCTCGGGAGAGCTGCTGCTCAGCGCGCCCGTGAAGGACACGCTGCCGCTGGCCGAGGCCTTGGTGCGGCTGCTCAGCGCGGCCTCGCCGCCCCAGCCTGGGCTGGTCTTCTCGCGCTCCTCGCCGTCCTGCTCCTGCAGCTCGGCGACCGCGGGAGCCTCGTCCTGGGCCTGGGGCTCGGGAGGCGCGAGCTGCCGCTGGGCCGCGCCGGCCGCCCCCGTCTCCCGGTCCTGCTCGGGGGCCAGCGCGAGCGTGGCCTGGACGTCGTCGCGGAGCTGGGTCACGTGCTCGCTGGGCGACATCGTCGGGGCCGCGGCGCCCTCGCTGGGGAGGATGCGAAGGGCGAAGGGCTCCCAGCCGTCCTCGGCGCGGTCCGGGC
>CALGIB010000857.1 GCA_937915955.1 uncultured Pseudomonadota bacterium | reverse complement strand
CACCTGGGCCGTGCGGGGCGCCGGGGGCCCACCAAGCGCCCAGGCCAGCGCGTCCGCGAGGTCGGCGAGGACGCCGTCCTTCCACTCCCGGAAGGTGGTCGACGCCCTGGACGCAGCCGCGCGCGCGCCCACGATGTCCCCGTCGCGCCACCGGGCCGACAGGTCCAGCAGCAGGAAGTGACGGTGCACTCGGCGACCCAGCAGGCGCGAGGCTCGCATGATGTCCGGCGGGGCCTGGGTCCGCCGTCCGGTCCGAAGCGCGGCGGAGCGCGCCGTCCAGTAGGCCATGGCCTCGATTCCAGCGAGCCGGAGCCCGGCCGCCCGGCCCGCAACCCGCCCTGCCAGCTCGGCAGCCAAGGCACAGTCGCAGCCATCCAGCGCCGAGTAGGCCGCCCAGGACATGACGCTCAACACGCTGTCCTCGGGCGCACCCGCCTGAGCCCGGACCTCAGCGGCCTGCTCGCCGAGCGCCGCAGCCCCCAGGTAGTCCCCTCGCTTGTAGGCGAGCACCGACAGCCAGCCCAGCAGCTTCCCCTGGCGCATCGGGCTGCCCTCGGCCCAGCGGTCCAGCGCGAGGATGCGGTCCGCGCACCCCTCCGCGTCCTGGTTCATCCACGCGTTCGCCAGCGCGCCCACCCGCAGCACCTCGAGCGGCTCGTTCAGCTCGCCCTCGAGGTCCTCGAGCAGCTCGATGGCCGTGTCCAGGTCGCGGCGAGCGAGCAGGGCATGGGTGCCCTTTGCCAGCTCGGCCAAGGGAGCCATCTCGGCCGCCAGCCGAGGGTCCACGCTCAGCGCCAACAGCTCCGCCTGCGCCGCCTGGATCTCCAGATCGGCCTCGGAGTACAGCGCCGCCTCGAGCCGCCGCTCGGCCCAACGGACCACCAGCTCCCCCGAGTCCACCGAGTCCACCAGCCGCGCCTCGCTCAGCGCCAGCGCCGCCAGCTTGCTCGCCAGGCCCAGCCGCCCCCCACCGATCAGCCCGGGCCAGGCCGCCTCGGCCCGCGCCAGCACCTCCTCGGGCTCGCCCGGCTTCGCCAGGTCCCCGAGCTTCAGCGCGGCCAGCGCCCGATGGTCCAGCGCGAACCCGGTCTCGGTCCACTCGCCCAGGCCGCGGCTCTCCCAGGCGCTCAGCTCCTCGAGCATGGCCTCGGCCCTGCCCCGCGTGCGGAAGTACAGCTCGGCCCCGCCGTCCGTGGGCACGTGCAGGAAGGGCTCGGGCCCCTCGATCAGCTGGGCGCAGGCGCCCGCCGAGTCCAGGTCGACCAGCTCGAAGCGGGGTCCTCGTGGGAGCCCCAGGCGCGCCGCCAGCCGCTCGAGCGAGGGCCGCTCCTTGGGCTCCACGGCCAGCAGATCCCGGTGCTCGACGGGCAGGTCCGCGACCTCCGGCGCCTCCCCGTCCACAGGCCCCCGCCCCTTGCACCACCAGGCCAGCATCGCGCCGATGCTGTAGACCTCGCTGCGCTCGTTCGGCTCGGCGCCGGCGTACAGCTCGGGCGCCGCGTAGCCCGGGGTGCCCCCCGTCGCCCCGGACTTTAGCGCTCCGACCCGGGCCAGGCCCAGGTCCAGCAGCACCACGCGCCGGCCCGTCCAGCGCAGGTTCTCCGGCTTCAGGTCCCCGTGGACCAGGCCGTGCCGATGCAGCGCCAGGACCGCCCGCACAAGCTCGGGCAGCACCTGCTCCAGCCCCTGCGAGCCGCCGGGCTGCAGCACCGGGGCGCCGTCGACGTAGTCCGTCACGAGCACGTAGTGGCCCTCGTGCTGGCCCTCGTCCCTCAGCGAGACCAGCGCTGGCAGGTCCAGCCACCGATGGGCGGCCAGCTCGCGGTGGACCCGGCGCCGGCTCTCCGAGCCCAGGTAGAGCAGCCACTTGAGCACCACCTGGTCGCCGCGGATGCGATCGGTCGCCAGCCAGACCGGGGCCTGTCCAGCGTGCAGCGAGCGCACCGGCGCGTAGCGCTCCCAGAGCAGCGCGGGGGGAGCCCAGCTCAAGCGCGACCCAGCAGCACGGTGGCCCCCGAGGCGCTGCGCAGCACATGCCCGCAGACCAGCTCGAGCCGCTCTTCACCCAGATCCAGCTGGCCTCGTCCCTGCCAGGTGAACCAGGCCCGAGGCAGGCGACGGTCCCAGACCCGGGCGTCCTCGTAGAGCCGCCACTGGCCCTCGCGGCCGACCTGATCACCCACGGAGGGCTGCAGGCGGCGGCCGTCCTCGGGCCCGCCCAGCACCTCGAGCACCGAGGCGGAGCCAGGGTCCAGCCGCAGCAGCTCGCTGCTGGCCCAGGTCGCCGAGGAGGCCCCAGACTCCTGCGAGACCGTCCCGAGCAGCATCGCGAAGACGGCCTCGGCCTCGTCCAGCAGCTGACCCTGGAGCTGCTTGACCGTCGTCGTCGGCCGGGCTCCACGGAACAGCGCCTGCAGGCGCGGCGTCCACGGCGGCGGGCGGTCCCCGCCGCTGCGCCACTTCTCGAGCCAACGCTCGACCGAGCTCAGCCGACCCTTGGGCCAGGCGCGGTGGCAGCGCAGGTGCTGGGGGCGAGCCAGCAGCAGGTGCTCGACGCCCACGAAGCCGGAGCCCTGCTCGCGAGCTTCACCCAGCGCCGCCCAGGCCCAGGCCACCACCTCGGCCGAGAGCTGCGGCCAGCCCTCGGGCAGCCCCTCGGGCAGCGGCGCGTCCACATCGCCGAAGGCCCGCAGCAGGTGCCAGCGGCTGTCGGCGAAGGGCAGCGCCAGCTGACGCATGGCCGCCCGCAGCCCCAGGG
>CALGIB010000856.1 GCA_937915955.1 uncultured Pseudomonadota bacterium | reverse complement strand
GGCGGTCCCCCCGGTCGCGGCGGTCCCCCCGGTCACGGCGGCCCTGGCCAGGAGCAGGGCCTGCTCACCGTCACGCCCGAGCACTGGACCCCTCGGGGCGAGGTCTTCGCGTCGGGCCGTGAGGGCCGCAAGGACCTGCTGGTCTGGAAGGGCATCCCCGGCGAGCGCGGCCGCGTGCGCCTGGGCCAGAAGGGCGGTCGCTACCAGTACGCGACCTGGCTCGAGCCCTTCGAGGACGTGCACCCAGGGCGGGTCAAGCCCCCCTGCGATCGCTACGGTCCTTGCGGCAGCTGCCCCCTGATGCACGTCGACGGCCCCACCCAGCGCGAGGCCCGGCGCTTCCTCGTGCAGCAGGAGATGGACCAGGCCGGCGTGGAGCACCGCGTGGAGCCCGTCGTCGAGAGCCCGCTCGAGGACTTCCGCCACGTCGTGAAGCTGCTGGCGGGCTACTCCGAGCGCGGTCAGCCCCAGCTCGGCGCCCCCGGTCGCTTCCAGCGTCGCGTCGTGCCGATCCCGCGCTGCCACGTGGTCACCCCACAGCTGCGCCTGCTGACGGGGTCGGCCGCCCACCACATGCTGGAGCTGGAGATCCACCCCTTCGACGGCCAGCGCGGGCTGCTCCGCTACATCCAGGCCCGACAGTCCCGTCTCACGGGCGAGATCATGGTCACCTTCGTGGCCACGCGCAGCAACGGCCTGCTGCGTCAGTTCGCCGAGAGCCTGTGCAACGAGTTCGTCGTCGGCGTGCACCTGCACGTCAACACGCGCGACGACAACGCCATCTTTGACCGGGACGAGGACGGCGAGATCAACCTTGAGCGCCTGGCGGGCAGCCGCACGATGCTCGACGAGATCGCCGGCGTGAAGGTGCAGGTCGGGCCGGCCAGCTTCTTCCAGACCAACCCCGCGCTGGCGGATCGCATGTTCCGAGACGTGCTCGATCTGGCCGAGCTGGAAGAGGGCGTGCCCGTCATCGACCTCTACAGCGGGCTGGGCGCGCTGACGATCGCCGCCGCTCGCCGCACCGGCTGGGCCATGGGGATCGAGGAGAACGCCAGCGCCCATCGCCTCGCCCGCGCCAGCTCGCAGACGCTGAACGCGCCGGCTGAGTTCCAGCAGGGCCAGGTGCTCGAGTTGCTGCCCAAGCTGAACCAGCGCCTCAAGGACCGCCGGCCTGTCGTGATCGTCGACCCCGCCCGGCGCGGGCTCGAGGACGGCGTGGCCGAGGCCATCCGTGCCCTCGATCCGCGCAAGGTCGTGTACATCAGCTGCTCGCCGAGCAACCTCGCCCGCGACCTCGGCGGCTTCCTCGCCGAGGGTTGGACGGTCGACACGCTGCGCCCCTACGACATGTTCCCGAACACGCCACACGTCGAGGTCGTGGCCGTGCTGCTGCCGCCCGATGGCGGGAGGGGCCCGATGAAGCGCGGCCCGCGACGCAAGGTCATCGCGCGCAAGAAGTAGACTGCCGCCCGTGCTCACCCTCCTCCTTGCCCTGACCTCGCCCGCCCTGGCCCAGGAGCAAGATCCCACCCGGGTCTTTGTCTCCGAGTTCCAGGCGGCCAACGAGGAGGGCGCCAGCCTGGCGGCTCTGCTCTCGGGCTACCTGACCAGCCAGCTTCGCCAGAGCGAGGGCATGGTCGCCATCCCCGTGTCCGCCGCCCCGGACTTCGGCGAGCACTCCGCGCTGGTCTACCTGCTGTCCTGTCCTCCCGGCGAGTACCTGGGCTGCGCCTACGTCGTCGGGGACCGGGTCGAGGCGCGCTACGCCGTGGCCGGCACGGTCGAGGCCAAGGCTGGTGGCAGCCTGGTGCACGTCACCATCATCGACGTATGGGAGTCCCGCGAGGCCCTGAGCTTCGACGCCGAGCTGGGGCTCGGGGACGACGAGGCCTTCGCCGAGGGCGTGGCCGAGGTGCTGGTCGCCGTGATCGCCGGCCGCGAGGGGCGCCTCGACGACATCCGCGAGATGGACGACCCCGACGCCGAGGTCGATACCCGGGACGAGCTCGAGCTGGCGCGCCAGCAGCTCGCCGCGCTGTCCGCCGAGATCGGCGATGTGACGACCCTGGCCAGCCGCAGCGGCCGAGGGGTCGAGCGCCCCGAGTACACGATGGACGACCTGTCCCGGGACACGCAGACCGACGCGATCAAGCCCTGGGAGCAGATGGGCATGGCCCCCGGCGAGTACATCAAGTTCAAGAACTCCGGCCTGACCGTGCAGAAGTGGCGCGAGCTGTCCGCGGGTCGACGGATGCAGATGTTCGTGCGGGTCGGAGGCGGCTACGCGCAGGGGCCCTACTCCACCCGCTACAGCGGCTGGTACGCCATCGACGGCAACACCTTCGCCGTGCTCGAGGCCAAGGCCTGGCAGGCCCGCGAGGCGGCCTCGGGTCCGGCCGGCAGCCTGTGGCTGGGCTTCGGCCTTCACCCGGCCATCGAGGTGGACCTCGGCGGCGGGCTGCACGGCGGCCGCTACTTCATGTACATCCAGCAGGAGATCGCGGGCGAGGACCCCATCGTGCGGCAGCCCGAGGACTTCGCCGCCCTGAACTGGTGGGTGGGCGGCCGCGTGCTCGGCGTGCCGCTGGTCACCCGCAAGGTGCGCCCCGTGATCGGCGTGGGCGCTCGCTACATCCGAGGCGAGGCCACCGATCAAAACCAGATCGTCGGCGGCGGTACGGGCCTGCCCATGTTCGAGGGCAACCACCTGGTCTCGGTCCAGGGCATCCTCGGCGGCGAGGCCACGCTCGGCAAGAGCGTCGACATCTATCTCCACGCCCCCGTGGACCTGATCGTGGCCGGAACCGAGGCCCGCACCTACTCGGGCCGGGACAACATCGTCGGCACCCTTCAGTCCTACGACGACCCGGCCGCGGCGCCGATCTTCGGAGGCGGCGTCGAGGCCGGCGTCACCGTGCGCATTGGCGGCAAGGCCAAGTCCGTCACCGTGGTCCGTGACGAGGACCAGAAGCTGGAAGAGGAGGGACTCTGAACCGGAGGACTCTCCTGAAGACCCTCGCAGCTGGACTGGCGGTGTCCGCGGTCGCCGGGGGCGGCGCGGTGGCCTGGCAGCGCCGACGGAGAGCCCGCCAGAGCGACGTGATCACCGGGGAATGGGACCAGGTGCCGAGAGGACGCTGGCTGCTGCCGGACCTGGACGAGGCGCGTCTGGTCGTGCCGGATCGGCCCCACTCCATGGCCGAGGCGATGGCCAACCCGGGCCAGGTCCCCTTCAGTCGCCGCCGGGCCTGCCTGGTCAGCAGCAACGCCGACCGGATCCGTGGCGAGCGACCGCTCTCCCCCAAGGCCTCGGGGCTGCGACGCTGGTTGGCGCTGGGGGACTCGGTGACCTTCGGTTGGGGCGTCGAGGACACCGAGAGCTGGCCTGCCCAGCTCGAGGCTCAGCTCGCCTCGCAGGGGCACGCCGTCGAGATCCTGAACTACGGGGTGCCCGCTCAGAGGATCGACGCCATGGCCCAGTTCCTCGAGAGCGTGGCCCCCCGCCTTGAGCTCGACGGGGTGCTGCTGGCCGAGCGGCCCGAGACCGGCGTCCAGGGCTACCTGCGGGAGCTGACTCGCGGCATGAAGCCGCTGGGCGACACGCCCCTGATGCTGATGCTGCCGCCGATCTCCCGCTTCGATCCGCACGGACGCTCGGCCTGGGAGCGCGAGGGGGCCGAGCTGCGGCGCGGCCTCGGCGCCCGGGCGCCCGTCGTGGACCTGACCCGCGAGCTCTGGGCGGCGCAAGAAGGCAAGGGCGTTGACTTGCAGATCGAGGGCCAGATCCTGCACATGGTGGACGCGCAGGGGCGCCTGATCGTCGAGGCCTCGCTGCCCCAGGACGACCTGCCGCGTGAGATCTACGAGGCCTTCGAGGACGACCACAGCCTGCGCGAGGGCCTGTTCCTGGATGAGGGCCACCCGGACGCTGCGGGCTTCGGTGTGCTGTGCGAGCTGCTCGCACCCCGGATCGAGGAGGCCGGGTGGCTCTCCTGAGCCTGTTGACGGTGGCGCTGGCCGGTCCCCGGATCGAGGTCCCCGCCGCCAGCGCTCGACTCGGCGCCTCGAGCCAGCCCGATCACCCCCCCCGGACCGTGGCGGTCGAGGCCTTCTCGATCGACCGGGACGAGGTCTCGCTAGCCGAGTTCGAGGCCTGGGCGCGGCAGGGCTACCTGGACCTCGAGCGCTGGAGCGAGGAGGGGCGGGCCTGGCTGCGTGAGCACCCCGAGGGACTGGGCCCGACGCTCCGCGCGGCCGAGCGGGCCGCGGACCACCCGGTCGTCGGCGTCAGCTTCTACGAGGCCGAGGCCTACTGCGGGGCGCAAGGGGGGCGGCTTCCGAGCGAGGCCGAGTGGGAGCTCGCCGCCTGCGGCGTCGACGGGGACCGGCGCTTCCCCTGGGGGGACGAGGAGCTCGAGGCGGCCTGGAACGACCACGCCAAGTACGCGCAGCTCTCGGGCATCGAGACCCAGCCGGTCTCCCAGCAGGCCGCGGGCCTGGCGGGCCCCTTCGGGCTGAACCACGCCGCCGGCAACGTCTGGGAGTGGACCTCCGACGGCTACCACCGCGAGGGGCCGGCCGCGGAGTCACCCTGGCGCACGCTGCGGGGCGGCAGCTACGCCAACCTGCCCAGCTACTGCACGTGTACGCACCGAGAGCCCGCCGAGCCCGAGCGCCAGGCGCTCACGACGGGCTTTCGCTGCGCCTACGCGCTGAACTGATCAGCAGTCGTAGGTCTGGCGGCCGCCGAAGAGGCTCGGGAAGAGCTCCTTGAGCAGGCTGTCGGGCACCTCGGCGTCGGTCGGACAGAGGACCTCGTCGAGCGTCCCGTTCAGGTAGCGCTTGCGGAGCTCGGCCACGTACGCGGCCCGGTCCGTGCTCGGAGCAGACTTCGGGGGAGCGGGGTTCCGGTCGGCGACCAGGCGGAGGTGCGTCTTGTCCATCGAAGTCCTCGGCGCGCCGGGAGCAGACTCCGACGTGCGGACTAATCTTCGGATCGGTCGAGGCGGAACTTGAGCCTACGAATCCCCGAGGACCGGAGCTGGCAGGCGCGGGACTCGGTCACGCCCAGGACCTGGCCAATCTCCTTGAGCGTCATTCCGTGGAGATAATAGAGACTTACGGCCGTGCGCTCCTTCCGGGGCAGGTTGTGCACGGCGTGCACGATGGCCGCCTTCAGCTCATCTTTTTCCCAGGTCGTCAGGAAGTCTTCGTCGCTGCTGGCGACGCGATCGATCAGGTGGGTGTCGTTGTCGTCGTCGACCGGGGCGTCCAGGCTGACCAGCTTCTTGAGGCGGGCGTCGGCCTCGAGCTTCTCGTAGGCGCCGTCGCTGAGCTCGAGCTCGGCGGCCAGCTCCTCGCGGCTGGGGGCGCGGTCGAGGTCGAAGACGAGCTTGTCGCGGGCCGCCTCGATGCGGTTGTGCTTGCGGCGCACGCTGCGCGGGACCCAGTCGGCCTCACGGAGCGCGTCGACGATGGCGCCGCGGATGCGGATCTCGGCGTAGGCCTTGAAGGGGACCTGTCGGCTCGGGTCGAAGCGGTCGACCGCGTCGATGAGGCCCAGGGCGCCCACGTTCACGAGCTCGTCCAGCTCGACGCTCGAGGGGAAGCGGCGAATCATGCGGGCCGCGATGGTCCGGACCAGCGGGTAGTGCTGGAGGATGCGCTGCTCACGGGTCGAGGAGTGGCTCGTGTTGCTGCGGGTAGCGATGGCTGCGCTCATCTTGGGACCTCCAGTGCCGTCGTCG
>CALGIB010000855.1 GCA_937915955.1 uncultured Pseudomonadota bacterium | reverse complement strand
TCCGTGGCGACCACGGTGCAGGCCCAGAGCTGGGACATCGCGGTGGCCGAGGCCGGGACGGTGTTGTCCGCGTAGTCCGTGGGCTGGCCGTTGCCGGTCCAGCTGTAGGCGTAGGTCACGGCGGTCCCGTCCGGGTCGACCGCCTCGGTGACGATCTCGCAGGTCAGGTCGTCCACGGTCGTGGGGTCGGTGGGCATCACCGCGATCTCGGGCGCGCTGGGGGCCTCGGTGCAGCCACCATCGGCGCAGGGATCCAGGGAGTCGTCGGGGGCGCCATCGGTGCCGGAACATGCAAGCCAGATAATCAACATCGTTCAGTTTCCAAGCAGCGGTAGGTACTCCACGAAGACCTCCATGCCCGGCCTGGGCACGGCGCGACCGTGGAACAGCAGCGCGTTGTCTCCGGGCTCGTAGGTCCAGCCGTCGACCTCGCGGTTGGGCATCTGGACGGCGTCGACCCAGACCACCAGGCTCTCCGACTCGGGCAGCTCACCCAGCTCGAAGGTGTCGTTCCAGCCGATGGTCGACAGGGCGATGCGAGCCAGGATCTCCGAGTAGTCCTCGGCGCAGATGGAGTCCCGGAAGCCCCCGGTGGCCTCGATGGCCTCGACGTAGCGCTCCGCCGCGCTGGCCGCCGAGGTGCCCGAGGCGCAACCCACGGGCAGGTCCCCGACGACGCCGTGCACGGCCATGCCCTCGTCGCCGAACGAGCGCAGGTCCTGGACGTGGTCGGCGACCGCGCCCGGCGAGTGGTCGTCCTCGTCGGACAGGAACACCACGCTGACCCAGGACCCAGACCGGACCAGCCCGTTGTCCCCGTCCAGGGCGAGCAGGGCCGCCTGGAAGCCTCGCTCGTCCCGGTCCCCGTCGGTGCCGACCTTCAGCGCCTCCAGGAAGCGCTCGCCCACGTCCTCGGACTCAGCGCCCAGCACCGGCCCGTTGAGCCGCCCCTGCCGGGCGAGGTCCGTGGTCGTGACCCCGAGCTGGAAGTCGGCCTCGGAGTCCAGCATCACGGCGATGAAGGCCTCGAAGTTCTCGGCCAGTCGGTCCTGCTCCTCGGCCATCGAGGCGCTGTCGTCGATGACGAAGAGCACGTCCGTGCTCTCGGGCACCTCGGGCTGGAGGAAGTGCTCGGTGAGACCGAGCTCGGTGACCTCGTAGTCGGTGCAGGCCAGGACCAGCAGGAGCGCGTGCATGTCCCTCGAGCGGTTCGGACGCCGGATGATACACTGCCGACTGCCGGTGCCGAGAGGGTCCCATGCTCCTGCTGCTGAGCTGCGCCCAGCCACCTGCCCCCGAGCCGCTCGATCCCCCCGGTCTGGTGGAGATCTTCGTAGAGCCCAGCGCCGTCGAGCTGGTGACCGGCAGCGCCAGCAACGAGCCCATCCAGTTCTCCGCCACAGGGGTCTACGACGACGGCCTCGAGGAGCCCCTGGAGCTGGTCGAGTGGTCCCTGTCGAATCGGTCCGCGGGCGACCTGGACGAGGACGGCCTGTTCCTGCCGACCGAGGACAACGGGGGCATCACCTGGGTCACCGCGCGCCTGGACGGGGTCGAGGGCAGCGCCACCGTCAGCCTGGTCTACACCGACGCGCTGGTGGAGGACGGCGTGGACCCCGGCCTGTTCGACGGCGAGGTCAGCGGCGAGCGTGAGTTCTGGCTGTACCCCCCGGACGGGGTCAACCTGCCGCGCAACACGCCCTCGATCCGGTTCATGTGGCAGGACCAGGGCGCGAGCGCCTACCGCCTGCGCTTTCGGAGCGACGTCACCGACCTGAGCGTCTACACCGCGTCCAACAACTGGACCGCGGACGTCGAGACCTGGCAGCGCATCGTCGCCACCAACGCCGGCGGCAGCGTCGAGGTCCAGCTCGAGGCCAGCATCGTCGGCACGGTGGTCCAGGACACACCCCGCACCCTGTGGGTCAACCGGATGGACGCCACCGGCTCCATCGTCTACTGGTCGACCACCGCCAACGGCTTCAAGGAGATCCCCTACGGCGGCGAGGCCACCGACTTCCTGACCAGCAACGAGACGGGCCGCTGCCAGGGCTGCCACGTGATCAGCAGCCGCGGGGACGTCGCCTTCACCTACGACGGCGGAAACGGTCAGATGGGCATCAAGGAGGTCAGTGATCTCAGCGACGTGACGACGGACGCCAGCCTGCTCGGCAACTTCAAGGCCTACAGCCCCGACGGCGAGTGGCTGGTCTCGACCTACTACGGCGGGCTGCGGCTGCACGACGGCCTCACCGGCGCCTACCTGGGCGCGATCCCGCTCAGCAGCCCCGTGACCATGCCCTCCTGGTCCCCCGACGGCGGACAGCTGGTCGTCGTCACTGCGGCCTCGATCAGCTCGGACTGGGCGTTCACGGGCGGCAGCCTGGCCACCATCGGCGTCACGGGCCCAGGCACGTTCGGAGACGTCGAGGTGCTCTACACACCGCCCGCTGGAGAGAACGCCTACTTCCCCGAGTTCTCGCCGGACGGTCACTGGATCGTGTTCAACCGCAGCACGGGCGACAGCTACGACGACGTGGACGCCACGGTCTGGATCCTGGGCCGCGACGGCGGAGAGCCCATCGGACTTGTCAACGCGAACGATGTCGGGCAGTTGACGAACTCCTGGCCGCGCTGGGGCCCCCTCCCGGACGACGAGGTGCTGTGGCTGACCTTCAGCAGCAAGCGGGCCTACGGCGACCTGATCTCGGGCACGCCGCAGATCTGGGTCGCGGCCTTCGACCCCGAGCGCGCCAAGGCGGGAGAGGATCCCAGCTACGCGGCCTTCTGGTTGCCGGGCCAGTCCATCGACCAGAACAACCACATCCCGGTGTGGGCGCCGTGATCCTGCTGCTGCTCGCCTGCTCGGGCGACGAGGGCCCACAGGGCCTGGGCGGCGACTATCGGGACTACCTGGCGCCGGACGCCCAGTACGAGCTGGTCGCCCGCGAGGACAGCGGCGCCGTCGAGCAGGTCTGGCTCCTGCGCATCGAGGAGGGCACCTGGACGCTGCGAGATGGGGACCGCTGGCGTGACGCCAACGATCTCGCCCAGTTCGAGCAGAGCACCGAGGAGGGCTTGCGCCTGGACGAGTACCGAATCCTGCCCGAACGGGTCGAGGCTGGCGCCAGCTTCGAGGGCGGCCACGTCGAGGCGCTCGAGGCCACCCAGGTCTGGTACGGCCTGTTCGAGGCGGCCGTCACGGTCCAGCTCGACGAGGGCCCGCTGGCCGGGCGTCAAGTCTTCGCGCCCGGGATCGGCCCCATCGTGCTGAGCTTCGATGGCGAAGAGCGGGAGCTGGCCCTGTACGAGTGGCTGTGAAGCCCTTTGACGTGGACCCCGACGTCCGGGTCGCGCGCACGCCGCCGGGACGGCTCTACACCAGCGCGCGGCTGTACCGGCGCGCGCTGGCCCGGGTCTTCGCGCGCAGCCCGCAGATCCTTGAAGACTTCGGGCTCGACCCGGCGCTCTGGAGCCCGGTGAGCCTGCTGCCGGGCAGCCTGAACGAGCCGCTGCTTGCGCGCGGAGACCGGGCCCTCTCCAACGTCTGCACCCACCGAGGCGCGACGCTCTGCCACGCGCCCTCCCGCAGCCTGCGCTGCCCGTAC
>CALGIB010000854.1 GCA_937915955.1 uncultured Pseudomonadota bacterium | reverse complement strand
AGATCCAGGCCGTCGTTGCCGGCCGCGATCACCAAGATCACGCCCGCGCGGTCGGCGTCCTTGATGGACTTCCGCAAGGTGGGGGAGGTGGCCGAGACGTGCCAGCTGGCGTTGATGACCCCCGCCCCGCTGGCCAGCGCGTAGTCCACGGCCTCGGCGATGGAGACGTCCGTGACGCCGCAGTCCAGGTCGGCGGGCAGCTTCACCGGCAGGATGCGGACCTGGGGCGCCAGCCCCACGATGCCCACCCCGTTGTCGGCCTCGGCGGCGATCAAGCCCGAGATGAAGGTGCCGTGCCAGGGCGAGCAGGCCTCGGACATGCCCACCGGCGAGGCGTCGCGGTCGTTGTCCCCGAAGTCCCAGCCCTGGCAGTCGTCCCGGTAGCCATTGCCGTCGTCGTCGAGGCCGTCCTCGCAGTCCAGCTCGCCGGGGTTTCGCCAGATCTGGTTCTGCAGGTCCTGGTGCTCGACGAACACGCCGGTGTCCAGCACGGCGACGAGGTAGTCCGGGCTGCCCGTCCAGCTGCTCCAGGCGCTCACGCTGCCGACGTCGGCGCCGAGGGTGCCGGACTGCCCGTAGACGCTCTGGCCGGTGTTGCTGTGGTGCCAGGCCAGGCTGTCCAGGTCGTCCTCGGCCGCGCTCAGCGTGGCGTACCAGGGCGGCGCGACCCACTCGAGGTGCTCTTGCAGGGCCACCAGGGCCGTGCGGGTCTCCCCCTCGCAGCGCAGGACGTGGACGGCGCGGTGCGGAAAGCTGCGCTCGATGCGGCAGGCGGGAGCCCAGGAGGCGAGCTGCGCGGGGGCGAGCTCGCCGTGGACCACCAGGGCGCCGAGCTGTGGCTGCTCTCCGCGCTCGAGGTTGTCCTCGTAGACCTGTAGCGGGGTGGCGGCCCAGGCCGCGGCGATCCAGAACATCGCCGTCACCCTACTTCGCGGCGCCGTCCTCGGCAGCCCAGGTCAGGGGCCTGAGCTCATCGGCGGGCAGGGCCTTGTTCCCGGACAGCTGCTCGAAGAAGTCGCTGTGGAAGTAGTAGGGGCGCAGGGCCTCGGGGACCATGGCCTTCAGCTTCAGGTGGTACTCGGGCAGCTTGTACCAGGGCACGTTGAAGTTGGCGTGGTGCTCGAAGTGGTAGTTGATGTTGAAGGGGCTGGTCAGGAAGGCGGTCGGGTACACGTAGGTCCGCGAGCGAAGGAGGCGGAACTCCTCGTGCTCCAACCCGCAGCCGTGCTCCTGGGCCTTCTTGGTCATGTTCAGCACCATCACGAGGCTGAAGGCGATGTAGAGCGCGACCGGACCCGCCCAGCCGACCCACAGCCAGGTCGCGGTGATGACGGGCCCCCAAAGGGCCGCCCCGCCCAGCACGCGCCAGACGCTGAAGCCGTACTGGTTGCTCGGGTTGATCATCAGCCAGTAGAACGGCACGAGCGCGAGCCTGGCGTACTGGCCGTAGAGCTCAGGGCCTGTGATGGGGTTCTTGTCCTGGGGATCGTCCTCCTCGCAGGGGCGCAGGTGGTGGACAGTGTGTCCCTTCTCCCAGTGGTTCACGTAGTCGGTGAACATCATCCCCCCGGCGACCACGCCGATGAGGCGGTTCAGCCTCTTCTGGGTCTCCCGGTTCTTCGTCAGGACGAACATGTTGTGGCTGCACTCGTGCAGGACCAAGATGTAGTGCCCGAAGAGCATGCAGCCGACGAGCCCGCTCGCGAGGGGGATCCAGACCGCCGCGGGCATCCAGCGACCCAGGGCCAGCGTGCCGAAGATGGCGCCCCAGAGCAGGACCGCGCTGGTCAGGTTCAGCAGGTTGTGCCGCGCCGGGTCCATCTTGGTCCAGTGGTACTCCCCGCCGAGGGCCACCACGTCTCGCATCCACTTGGCGGGCTTGTGCATCCGGGATCCTTGCTGGCCTTCTCGCCGCCGACGTGGCGGATCACGCGCTCTTAGCCGGATAGGCTGGCGCCGCCACCTGACAGGGGCCCCTTCCCAGGCCTGTGTCAGCCCCTCCTCGAAGCCTCGGACAGCCCTTGCTCATCGCCTCCGTCGGAGCGGCGTTCCCGCCGAACTACTACGACCAGGACCAGCTCATCGCGGCCTTCAGGGATCAGTGGGGCGAGCGTCACAAGAACCTGGACCGCATCGAGAGGCTCCATCGCAACGTCCTGGTCGGCGGTCGTCACCTGGCGCTGAAGATGGAGGAGTACGACCAGGCCGACACCTTCGGCAAGACCAACGACGCCTGGATCCGCGTGGCTCAGCAGGTCGGCGAGCAGGCCGTGCGAGAGGCGGTGCAGCGCTCCGGGGTGCCCTGGGATCGCTTCGGTGCCTTCCTCTCGGTCACCGTCACTGGCGTGGCCACCCCCTCGATCGAGGCGCGGCTGCTCAACAGGATCCCGGAGCTGCCTCGCCACATCAAGCGCACGCCCATCTTCGGGCTGGGCTGCGTGGCGGGCGCGGCCGGCATCTCGCGGGCCGCGGACTACGTGCGGGCCTTCCCCGACCAGGCGGCGCTGCTGCTCTCGGTCGAGCTCTGCTCGCTGACCTTGCAGCGTCAGGATCTGTCCATCCCGAACCTGATCTCCTCGGGTCTGTTCGGGGACGGCTCGGCCTGCGCGGTGGTCGTCGGCGAGCGGCTGGCCCAGGATCTGGGCCTGAGCGGACCCTCGGTGCTGGCCACGCGCTCGGTCTTCTACGACGACACCGAGCGCGTCATGGGCTGGGACATAGGGGAGTCGGGCTTCAAGATCGTGCTCTCGGCGGACGTGCCCAGGGTCGTGCTCGAGCGCCTCCGCGGCGACGTCGAGGGCTTCCTGGCCGAGCAGGGCGTGAGCCTGGACCAGATCCAGAGCTACGTCTGCCACCCCGGCGGGCCCAAGGTGCTCTTGGCCTTCGAGGAGGCGCTGGGCATCCCTCGCGCGGCGCTCCAGGTCACCTGGGACAGCCTGCAGCGGGTGGGCAACCTGTCCAGCAGCTCGGTCCTGATGGTCCTGCGCGAGACCATGGCCGATCACCGCCCCGAGCCGGGCAGCCTGGGGCTGATGCTGGCGATGGGGCCGGCGTTCTGCAGCGAGGCCGTGCTGCTGCGATGGTGATCCACAGCAGCGAGGTCATCTACCTGGGGATCTTCTGTCTGGTCGGGCTGGAGCGGGTGGTCGAGCTGTTCCTGTCGCGCCGGAACGCGGCCCTGGCCTTCGCGGAGGGCGGGATCGAGCTCGGCGGCGGCCACTACGGCGTGATGCGTCTGCTGCACAGCGCCTTCCTGGTGCTCTGTCCGCTCGAGGTCTTCCTCTTCCATCGTCCGCTGCGGCCCTGGCTGTTCCTGGCGATGGGGCTGGTCGTCTGCGGCACGATGGCGCTGCGCTACTGGGCCATCTCCACGCTGGGCACGCGCTGGAACACCCGCGTCATCGTGGTGCCGGGGCTGGCCGCGGTGAGCGCTGGCCCCTACCGCTTCCTGCGCCACCCCAACTACGTCGCCGTCGTGATCGAGCTGGCGGCGCTGCCGCTGATGCACGGCGCCTGGATCTCGGCGGTGGGCTTCTCGCTGGCCAACCTGGTCCTGCTCAAGGTCCGGATCGACGACAATGTGGTGACCATCAGCCTCGATACCTCGG
>CALGIB010000853.1 GCA_937915955.1 uncultured Pseudomonadota bacterium | reverse complement strand
CCAGCCAGAGCGTCGCGGCCGAGGCCCTCCGACGCGGCGTCCGGCCCGAGCAGGTGGCCTACGAGTGGATGCTCGAGGACGAAGGGCAAGGGATGCTCTACTTCCCGCTGTTCAACTACGCCGACGGGGACCTGGAGCTGCTGCACGCGCTGCACCAGCACACCCAGACCCGCATGGGGCTGTCCGACGGCGGCGCGCACTGCGGCGCTATCTGCGACGGCGGCATGCCCACCTTCATGCTGACCCACTGGACCCGGGACCGCAGCCGCGGCGGACGCATCCCGCTCGAGCGCATCGTTCAGCGCCAGACCAGCGAGACGGCCCGGTTCTACGGGCTGAACGATCGAGGCGTGCTGGCCGCGGGGTTCAAGGCGGACATCAACGTCATCGACTACGCGGCGCTGCGCCTGCGGGCCCCCGAGGTGCTCTACGACCTGCCCGCGGGTGGTCGACGCCTGGTCCAGCGTCCCGAGGGCTACCGGGCCACGCTGGTCTCGGGCCGGCCGGTGTTCCTGGACGGAAAAGCGACAGGTTCCCTCCCCGGACAGCTGATCCGGGGGTCAACTCCTTCGCCCTGACAGCCGCTAACGGGGGCATGAAGACAGCTCCCGCCAACGTGCCCTTCGCCATCTGGAACCCCTACCGCTCGGCCATGCCGCCGAAGGAGGAGTACGAGCGCTACCTGCAAGCCGTCGAAGACGCCCTGACCGATCACGACAACGACCTCAGAGCGAAGAAGCTCCGAGCGGCCAATGACCGCTGGGAGCTCCAGCTGATTCAGCACGCCCGCTTCGCGGTCGCCTGAGTCCGTCGCTCAGCTGTTCGAGCCGGCGAAGCCGGTGGTGTTGATCGCCTCGAGCAGCTTGGCCTCGTCGACCTTCGCGGGGTCGAAGGCGACCGTGGCGGTGCCGGCCTGGTAGTCGACGGCGGCGGCGTGCACGCCGTCCACGCCCTGCAGGGCCGCGATGACCTTGCTGGAGCAGCCGCCGCAGGTCATGCCCTCGACCTTGAAGGTGGCCTTGTTGCCCTCGCTGGCCTCGACCTCCGCCTTGGCGTCGGCTGCGGCCTGGGCGTCGGCCATGGCGCAGGCCTGGGCCTCGGTGGTGGTCATGTTCAGGGCGAAGAGGAGAGTGGTCAGCATCGGAGACTCCACGTGCTCGTGAGTTGGGTTGAGGTGGGGGACCGTAGCATCCCAGGACGCCGTCGGCTCAGCGTGGTTTCGTCGTCGCGCCGTCCAGCAGGTCCCGGCCTTCGCGCAGCCGCAGCCAGCTGTCGGCGAAGCCCTCGGCCAGGACGGCGTGGCCCTCGACGCTGGGGTGGGCCGGATCCAGGCCGCCCGAGTCCGGCAGGTGGAAGGCCTGCTGCCCGCTGGCGTCCAGGTAGGGCAGCGCCGAGGCAAAGGGCAGGTCAAGGGACTGCGCCAGCTCGCCCATGGCGGCCGAGGTCACCAGCGCTGTGTCGCAGGCGCTCGAGCCCTCGCAGCCTCCCGCGGCGTCGTGCGGGACCAGCCCGTAGACCATCAGCGGGACCCCGTGGGCCCGGCACTCCAGGGCCAGCTCCCGCAGGCCGGCCTCGAAGAAGCCCATGTCCCCATCCCACTCGGCCTGCCGGATTCGACCCTGCTGGCGGGCCGCCAGCGCTCCGTAGGCGCGGCGGACCAGGGCGGAGTGCGGCAGCAGCGACTGCCCGAGGGCGGGAAGCTCGGGGGCCACCGTGCCTCCGACGTAGACCGGGCCCCCCTCCATCTCGAGCAGGTCGGTGGGGATGTGGTCGTTCGTGTAGGCCGCGTAGACCACCAGGTCGGGGCTCCACGCCCAGCCGTCGTACCTCATCGTCGCGGCGATCTGGGCGACGTCGTAGGAGTAGACCGCCAGGTTGACCAGCTGGACCCGGGCCTTGTCCTTGAGCAGCAGCTCGGCCTGGCGCGTCCAGGTCTCGTGGATGCGCACGCCGGCGCCGAAGGTGACCGAGTCGCCCAGCACCACGACCCGTTGCATGCGCTGTGGCTTGTCCAGGCTCAGCTTGCGCTCGCGGAAGCCCTGCTCGTTGAGCTGCTCGTCGTCCCGGAGGACGAACAGGCGCTCGGCCTTGTCCGGCGGCGCCAGCGCCAGCCCCTCGGCCCGCTCCAGGCTCCGGTAGCCGGACTCGGTCGCGGCGATGCCCAGGAGCGAGAGCGTCGCGCCGAGCAGCAGCGCCCTGGCCCTCTTCACGCGAGCAGCTCACGCAGCGCCGCGGTCCAGGGGC
>CALGIB010000852.1 GCA_937915955.1 uncultured Pseudomonadota bacterium | reverse complement strand
CCGAGGTGCCCGGGATCGGGATGGCCTCGATCGCCACCGCGAGCGCGCTGGCGGGGACCAGCCGGGCCAGATCGGCCAGCTGCTCGCGGACTCGGCTGGACTCCTCGGGGTCCAGCTCATCGCCCAGGACCGCTCGGCGGATGAGGCGGACGAGCTCGCCGGACTCGGACAGCTCGCCCACGACCATGCCGACCTGGCGGCTGACGAAGCCACGTACCCGCTGCCAGAAGCTGGGATCCTCGAGCGCGCTGAGCTCGTCCTGGAGGGCGTGCAGGCCACCGACGTCGACGTCGTGGTCACGCAGATCGCGGATCAGCAGGTGCAGGCGGGCGTCCGACATGCCGCGCATCTATCCCTTCTAGGGCGCGGGCACCTTGCCCTCGTCCTCACAGTTATGGCAGCTGGCGCAGCCCCCGTAGCTGATCTCGGTGGCCATCCTCTCGACCCGCCCGCCGACCTCGACCTCGGCGGTCATGGGTGGCTCCAGGTCCCGCGAGGAGTAGAAGTTGCCCGCGCTGTTGGTGGTCATCTCGACGACCTCGCCGTTGGCGTCCGTGACCCGCACGATCACGCCCTGGGACAGTGAGCCTCCGTCCAGGTCGCTGAACACCGTGCCGCCGACGCTGAAGCGGTCGGCCTCGTCGTCGCCGCCGGGGCTGTGGCAGGCCAGGCAGTCCGAGCCGGGCAGCATCTTGGCGCCCTCGCCCCGACAGGTGCTCTCGCTGCAGTGCTCGTTGGCCTCGTTGCAGACCGTGTCCAGGTTGGGGTCCGCGGGTGGAAGGGCCGTGCTCACCCCTCCGCCGCGGCCCCAGCCTCCCTGGTCGTTCTCGTAGCCGCAGGCCGGCAGCAGGAAGCCGGCCAGGGCCAGCGAGCCCAGCAGCGAGACCGTGGCGGCCACCCGGCCGGGCACGTCCCCCCGGCGGCCCGAGGGGGGCGCGACCAGCAGGAAGACGAGGGCCGAGGCGGGGAGGGCGGCGGCGAGGACGAGGGGGAGCTGGACCATGACAAGCACTCCTGGTTGAGGTGCTCGTCCACCCTCGCCGGGCCGGCCCGCGCGCGCCATGCGACGGGCGGCCCA
>CALGIB010000851.1 GCA_937915955.1 uncultured Pseudomonadota bacterium | reverse complement strand
CCCAGGGCGACCTGCCAGAGCGGGATCGTCGCCGGCACGATGAGCGGGAAGAGCGCGCCCGTGACGAGGAAGCCCTCGTTGATCTCGTGGCCGCGGACCATCGCGAACAGGCCCTCCCAGAGGCCCCCGACGATGTGCACCACGAGGAAGATCGGGATGAAGTAGATCAGCCCGTAGAGCACGCAGGCCAGGATGTCGTCGGGGGCCCCGACGGCGAAGCCCATGCTCGTGAACAGGTCCGTCTGCCAGTCGTCCCGGGGTCCAGCGCCGAGGGCCTCGACCGCGTGGTGGGCCTGGTAGCCTGCGTTGTAGACGCCCCAGGCGAGCGCCGGGATCAGGGCGATGGCCACCGTGATCATCAGGCGCTTCTGGTCCAGGTAGTCCCGGACGTGGGCCCCACGCCTGGTCACCACACCGGGGGTGAACATGAACGTGTCGGCCATCTCGTAGAGCGCGTAGAACCGCTCGTACTTGCCGCCCTGGACGAAGTCGGGGTGCATCTTGTCGAAGATGTCGCGAAGGAACTTCACCTCAACCCTCCGCTTCGATGGTGTTGAGGACCTGGCGCAGCGCCGGTCCGAACTCGAGCTTGTTCGGGCACACCACGGTGCAGAGCGCCACGTCCTCCTCGTCGAGCTCGAGCACGCCCAGGGCCTCGGCGCGCTCGGTGTCCATGGACAGGCAGGAGCGCAGCAGGTGCGTGGGCAGCATGTCCAGTGGGAAGACCTGCTCGTAGCGACCGATGGGGGTCATCGAGCGGTGGCTGCCGTTGGTGGCCGTGTCCAGGTTCCACTTCTTGCCGCCGGCGAACCAGGCGGACAGGAAGGCGGGCATGGTCGACCAGACCCGCGCGCCCGGCGTCATCCAGCCCAGGAAGTCGCGCTGACGTCCCTCGGCCAGGACGCTGATCTGCTGGTGGTAGCGGCCCAGGTAGCCGTGCACGTCGCCCGCGGCGGTGGTGCCCGAGAGCACGCTGCCGGAGATGACGCGCTGCTCGCCCTCGGCCACGCGCCCGTCCACGAGCTCGTCGATGGAGGCGCCGAGTCGGGTCAGGAGCAGCCCGCCCTTCTTGACGCCGGGGCCACCGAGGGCGACGACGCGGCGAGGGGAGAGCACACCGGTGGCGAAGAGGTGACCGTAGGCGGCCACGTCCTGGGCGCCCAGGTGCCAGGCCGTCTTGGCGCGGAAGACCGGGTCCAGGGTGTGGATGTGGGTGCCGACGTTGCCCGCGGGGTGAGGCCCCTCGAACTCCTCGACCTGCACGCCCTGACCGCCGAGCTTGCCGCCCGGCTTGCGGCACACGTAGACCTTGTCCGAGAGCTTCTTGAGCACCTCGAGGCCCAACGCGAAGTCGTCCTCGCAGCCGCTCAGCGCCACGTCGACGTCGGGGGCGCAGGGGTTTGTGTCCATGGCCGTGACGTAGACGGCGCGGGGGGCGGCGTCGGCGACGGCGGGCACGCGGCTGAACGGGCGGGTGCGCAGCGCGGTCCACAGGCCGGACTCGACGAGCAGCGCCACGACCTGCTCGCGGGACAGGTCGGAGACCGCAGCGCCGGAGTAGGACGCAAAAACCTGCAGCTCGTCAGCGCTCGGCTGGCCGGACCTCTCGCCCTCGCTCAGCTCGATCACCACGGATCGCAGCGCACGCTTCTCACCGCGGTTCACGGCGACGACGGTCCCAGCGGCCGAGGCGGTGTGCAGCACGCCTTCGCGCTTTCGGTCCTCGAAGAGGGCCTGGCCACGCTTGACCTCGTCACCGATCTCCACGCGCATACGGGGCTTCATACCGATGAAATCGGCAGCCAACACCGCCACTCGCGTCACCGACGGGCCGCTTTCGACCTTCTGCTCGGGAGCACCAGCGAGGGGGATGTCGAGCCCTTTCTTGATTCGATGAACAGCCATCGGCTCTCTTCCCGGAGGGGCAATCAGGGGAGCGCCGGTCTATCTCAAGGGGGGTCGGGGGTCCACTGATCAGCGCCGTCTTCTGACGGCCTTTGCGAGGGTCTCGAGCTCGTTCCGGTACAGCTCGCCGCCCAGCTGTCCGCCCGGATTGACCAGCAGGGAGCCGGCCCGCAGCTCGGGCTCCATGAGCATGGGGAAGACCTCGCGCCCGCCGAGGTGCCGGACGAGCACCCCTCGAGGCTCGAAGCGCTCGACGCTCTCGGCGTCCGTGAAGACCGCGAAGGTCGCCCAGGCTCCCAGGTGGCCGAAGCTGCGGGGGCGTCCCTGCTCGTCCACGGGGAGCAGCAGGGTCGCCCCGAGCAGGGTTCGGTAGAGGCCGTGGCGGTCCTCCTCGCTCTTGCTCTGGGCCACCCTCCGGATGGCCTCCTGAACGAGCTCGTTGCGGGTCGTGTCGGCCTCCCCGAGGTGCAGCGCGCCGGCGACCTCGGTCTCGCAATAGACCCGCTCCAGCAGCCCCAGCAGCTCAGGACCCAGCTCCTGGCCGCCGTCCTCGGAGCTCCACTCCAGCGCCTTGCGACCCGGGGGCACGGAGAAGCCCGCCGCCCGGAGCTGCCCGACCTGCTCCAGGCTGAGCTTGCCGGGCAGGTAGTGGCTGGTGGCGGCCTGCACCCGGAGCGCCGCCTGCCCGCGCTGGCCGTGGACCACCAGCCAGGCGGTCCGGCCCTGGAGCACGAGACGGTTTCCGCTGCCGCCCTGCTGACGGAGGGCCTCGAGCTGCTGAGCGAGGGTCATGCGGGCAGCTAACTCGAGGGGCGACCCGAAGGCCCGGGCCGTCTCGCCGCCTCGGCCCCCCGCCTTGGTTAGGCTGCGCTGCCCATGGCCGCCCCCCTCCTCCGCCTGCTCGAGCACGCCCGCGCCCACCGCGGACGGGTCTGGCTCGCCTCGGCGCTCAGCGTCTCGCACAAGC
>CALGIB010000850.1 GCA_937915955.1 uncultured Pseudomonadota bacterium | reverse complement strand
CTGGGGTACAGGGCGCCGTACACCGGTCCGAGCCGGGCCTCGAGCAGCAGGCTGGCCAGGACCGTGACGCTGAGGAGCACGCCGCCCAGCGGACTCCCGAGCGCGAGCAGGCCCGCCAGCATCAACAGGACGCCGTGCACCGCGACCTCGCCCAGCCGGGAGGTGCTCGTGACGAAGCCCTCCACGCGGTGCTGACCCGACGCCCGGGCGAAGAGCTGCTGCAGCAGCGCGATGGATCGGCGCTCGGATTCGGTCCCGGAAGGGCCGAGAGAGAGCGCATCGGCTCTGGCGGGCTTGGGGGGCAGCCTGTTACCTCTACGTGTCGAGCGACAGCAGGGTGAACCACCCGCCTTGTGTCTCTCACGAGCCAACCTGTATCATCACGGTGCAGGCTCGCTCGAAACGGAAACCAGCGGAAGTAGATGCGGTTCAGGGGCAACGACTTCGACGGTGACGGGGTCGCTATCGCGATCATCGACAGCGGCATCGACACCTCGGATCCCCGCTTGGCCGGCGTGGACGTGGATGGCTGGAGCATCGCGCTCAGCGCCACCGGGCACGCCCTGCTCGGGGCGAACTTCCACGACGACAACGGCCACGGCACCGAGATCGCGGTCGCCATCCACCGACTGGCCCCCAAGGCCCGTCTGCTGGGCGTGAAGATCATGGACGCCCGCCTCAAGACGTCCGCCGATCTGATGGCTGCGGGCATCGAGACCTCCAGCCGAAACGGGGCGAAGGTCATCAACCTGTCTCTCGGAACCCCCAACATGGGCAAGGCCCTGCTGCTCCGCGACTGCTGCGCCCTGGCGGTCGAGAACGGCGCCGTCGTGCTGGCGGCCGCCCACCCCAAGGGCGAGCGCGCCTACCCCGCGGATCTTCCCGAGACCGTCGGCGCCGCCAGCCACCCGGACTGTCCCCTGGACAAGTTCTACTACTTCGCCCCGCACCGCTTCCCCCGGAAGCAGTGGGGCAACCTCACGGGCAAGTTCCTGACGCACGGGTACTCCGCTCCCGAGGACGACAGCGACCGCGGCCCCTACCGCGGCTCGGGCATGGCCACGGCCTACCTCGCCGCTCGCTCCGCCTGTCTCTGGCAGGCCCTGCCGAACGAGGCGCCCATGGGCATCGTGGACATGCTGCGCCAGCTGGCGCTGACTCCGGTGCCCGAGATCGGCTACGGCTGATCCACGGTGCTCGCGCTGCTCCTGACACTGGGCAGTGCGCTGGCCAGCCCGGCGGAACTCTACGGCTTCGGCGCCGCGGCCATGGGCCGCTCGGGCGGAGGGATCGCGCTGAGCGGTGACGCGGGCTCGGCCCTGCTGAACCCCGCCGCGCTGGCGGGCCACGACCGCAGCCAGCTGCTGCTGGGCTACTCCGTCGTGCGCTTCGACTTCGACGACGTGCCCGCGGTCTACTGGGACACCAACCGCGACGGGCTGATCGACGAGCACGACGAGCCCCTCAACCTGGGCGGGTACGACCCGGGCGACGGGCTGATGCTGGGGCTGCGCCGCCCCATCGGCCGGCGCTTCGGCGTCGGCGGCGCGATGTTCATCCCCCAGCAGCGGCTGCTCCGGCTCCAGACCACGGACCCGCAGCTGCCCAACTACTTCATGTACCGCAACCGGACCCAGCGCTACGCCCTGGCCATCGGCTTTGGCGGCATGCCGGTCCGCAGCCTCTACGTGGGCGGTGGCTTCCGCATCCTGTCCAAGAGCGTCATCGACGTGACCATGACCATCGACGCGGTCGTCGACGGCGGCGGGACCGAGGGCGGCGTGGAGGACGTGGTCGGGCTGGAGGCGCGCGTCCACGACATGAGCTTCGACCTGAAGCCCGCCGTGGTCCCCGTCCTGGGCCTGCGCTGGGACGTCGGCGAGGTCGTGGAGCCGCTCAAGGGGCTGGCGCTGGCGTTCACCTGGCGCAACGAGGGCGGCATCCCCGTCGACGTGAACCTGGACGCCCAGCTCAACGTGCGGGCCGAGGACCTTGGCGAGCTCGACCCGGTCTCGATGGCTGCCCTGGCCCAGGTCTACGTCAGCATCTACGACCACTACATGCCGATGCAGTTCATCGGGGGCGGAGCCTGGAGCCACCAGGACGCCTTCCACGTCTATGTGGACGCCCACTTCACCCGCTGGTCGGCGATGCGCCTGAACAGCACCGAGCTCGTCAGCTCCGAGCTGAACGCGACGATGGCCGACCTGTCCGATCTGGAGTTCGAGAACGGGCACGACGTCGGCGAGATCCAGTGGAAGGACACCTGGTCGGTGCGCACCGGGACCGAGGTAAACCTGCGCCGCTTCGAGCTGCCCGGTCGCCTCGGCTGGGTCCGTCCCTCCCTCCGCGGCGGCTTCGGCTACGAGCCGACCCCGCTGGTCGCCCAGAGCGGACACACCGCGCTGCTGGACGCCGACCGGATGATCTTCGGCCTGGGCGCGAGCCTGTCCCACGGCGCGATCTGGGACGTCTGCGAGGGCCCCGTCCGCTGGGACATCTTCCTCCAGTACCACAGCCTCGCGAGCGGCACCCTGGCCCGCCCCGAGACCTCCGAGCCCCGCCCGGGTTACGCCGTGGACGGGCAGCCCGTGCCCATTGGCGGCCGCTTCCTGGCGACGGGCCTGCAGTGGAGCTTCGACTACTAGATGAGCATCCTCGGCGATCTGGCCCGCTGGGCCGCCCACCTCGACCCCAGCGAGGTCCCCACCGACCTGCGCCAGCGGGCCCTGCTCCAACACCTCTCGTCGGCGGGCGCGCTGCGCCTCAGCCTGACGACCGATGTCTGCCAGCCCATGCTCGCGAGCTCGACCGCCCGCGGCAAGGTCCGGGCCGTCGCGCTCGGCAAGAAGCTGGCCCGGCGTGACGCGCT
>CALGIB010000849.1 GCA_937915955.1 uncultured Pseudomonadota bacterium | reverse complement strand
ACCGCGGTGAGCAGGTTGTTGAAGTCGTGGGCGACGCCACCGGCGAGGAGGCCGAGGCTCTCCAGGCGCTGCCCCTTGAGCTCGGCTTCGCGGGAGGCGGACTTGGCAGCCAGGGCCTCGCGTTGGGCCGTCACGTCCAGGGTCAGGCCTCGAACCGTGGCCTCGCCGGACTCCGGGTCGCGAGACGCCCGTCCAGACTCGAACATCCAGTGCCAGCCGCCCTCGTCACTGCCCCGACGATACTCGACGTTGTACTCCCCCTCCGCCATGGCCTTGCCCCGACAGCGGACGACCTGCGGCTCGTCCTCGGGGTGGATGCCGGTCCACCACGCCTCGCGGGTCGCGGCCTCCTCGCTGCTGCAGCCCAGCACCCCCTCGGTCCGCCCCTCGATCCAGAGCGGCGTCCAGCCGGGCGTGTTCATCTCCCAGACCAGGGCACCTACCGCACGAGCCAGGTCGACCAGCCGCCGGCGGGCCGCCTCGGCGTCCCGGCGCGCCATGACCTGCTCGGTCACCTCGAAGGCGAAGGTCACTACCCCATCGATGCGCCCCTCGGCGTCTCGGGTGGCCTGGAAGATGGCGTTCCAGTAGCGCTCCTCGGGCGGCCCACCGAGTCGGGTCGGGGTGTCCGCGCGGGTCTCGGGGGAGATGAACGGCTCGCCCGTCTGGACGATGTGATCGAAGACCTGGAGGTAGCCTTGCTCGGCGAACTCCGGGAAGGCCTCGGCATAGTCCAGGCCCACGATCGGCCTGCCGTCCGTGGTGAACAGGAAGTGGCGGTTGGCGAACTCGAAGGTGTACTTCGGTCCATGGTGAACGCCGATCGGTGCGGGGGCGTCATCCACCAGCCGCTCCCAGCGGGCAGCGGTCCGCTCGGCGTGGGTGGCCCGTTGCCGCGCCTCATCCAGCGCGGCGAGGTCGTCGAGTCGCCGCGCGGCCAGCTCGCGCAGAGCGGCGAGCAGCCCCTCGGCGTCATCATCGTGAGCGGCGAGCTCGTCTCGGATGGCTCGGCACTCCTCGGCCGAGGAGGCCCGGCCAAGTCGTGCGGCGAAGGCAGCGATGTCCACGCGGGTGAGGGTCCAGGTCACCGGGTCACCCTCCAGTTCTTGGGGGCGCCATAGTCACATACCGGGCAGCGGCCGGGACGAATCCGCCCCGAGAACGCTGCGAATGCCTCGACCTGGAGCCAGCGCGGGCGCATCGGTCCGGTCCAGGGTCACCGGCTCCAAGGCCGATCCGGTCGGGTGTGGGATGACGGAAGGATGTCAGGCCGTCGACAGCCCGGTAGCCTCGATGCATGAACTACAGCCTGATTCCGCTCTTTCTTGCGCTCTCGGCCTGCGGCGAAGAGCCCGCTCCAGACGACAGCGGCACCGAGGCCGAGGCCGACACCGACACCGACACCGACACCGACACCGACAGCGACGCCGACGCCGACGCCGACAGCGACACGGACACAGACACAGACACAGACTGCGTTCACCAGGGTGACGTGAACATCACCAGCGACGCGGACGTCGCCGCGCTGGCCGGCGTCTGCGAGGTCACCGGCAACTTCACCGCCCAGAGCTCCACCGCCACCGACTTCGACGGCCTTGAGAGCCTGACCACCATCCGGGGCTGGCTCTTCGTCTACGGAAACTCGGAGCTCACGAACCTGGACGGGCTGTCGGGCCTGACCTCCGCCGACTTCATCAACGTGCGCGACAACGGCAAGCTCGAGGACCTCGACGGCCTGTCCAACGTCACCTCGGAGCTGAGCTACCTGCTGATCATGGACAACACGCTCATCTCGGACCTCGACGGCCTGGGCGGCCTCACGTCGGTGGACGGCAACGTGGACGTTTTCGGCAACTACAGCGTGTGCCAGAGCGTGGTGGACGCCTTCGTCGGGGGCATCAGCGTCACGGGCACGACCACCGCGGCCCCGAACAACTCGGGCTGCTGAACCTGGTCCACACCAGGGCGTCCGCCCGACGGCTACCTGCAGGCCTCCGACGCGACAAGACCGGCAGGTCCCAAGATCGCGCCGGCCAGGGCGTGGCCACTCTCGTGCCGCCGCATGGACGTCGATCGCCACCCCCGCGGTCTATACACAAGGCGACCGCAAGCCCTCTCGCCGTGGCCCCCACCTCGAGGTCTCCATGACTGCCCCCATCCCACCCTGGGTGTCGGTGTCCTCGACGGAGGCGACGACATGGGAGCCGCGCCCCCCTTGTTCCGAGCCCTCCTCACGAGACCTCGTGCGGGCCCTGCGCAGCGGCGGGATCTGCTCGGCCCACGCTGGCTCCCTGATAGCCACGGCCCAGATCGCCAGGAGCGCCGACAGCATCGCGCCGAGCTTCCCGGAGGTCGTGCTCGCCCGGGCCACGACGCCCAGCTCTGGCGGCGGCGACCATCGCTCCTTCGTCGCGACCCGAGAAGGCTCGGGCGCTGGCCCCGACCGCGCCGCACTGGCGGACCGCCTCGACCAGCGCGGAGTCGCCTCACAGCTGCTGCACTACACACCCGCATTTCACCACGCGAGCCTGGTCCATCCTCGGACCAGGCCCGCCGTGAGGGGCCGCCGATGTTGAGAACCTGGATTGAACGCATCGGCGCCATCGCCGATCTCCCCGAGCACGATCAGGAGACCCTGCTCCGACACCGCGTCCTCATCCTGGGCGGCCTGCTGATGAGCGGCGGTGGCCTGCTGTGGGGCAGCCTGTCCGTCATCTTCGGCCTGGTGGTCGAGTCCGTGGTGCCCTTCGGCTACATCGTCCTCACGGCCGTGAACCTGTACATCCTGGACCGCACGAAGAACTTCCCCTTCGCGCGCAGCGTGCAGATCACGGCGAGCCTGCTGCTGCCCTTCGCCTTCATGTGGACCCTAGGCGGCTTCCGCACCAGCGGCAGCATGATGATCTGGTCGATGATGGCCCTCATCGGGTCCCTGACCTTCGACGACGTGCGTCACAACCTGCGCTGGCTGGCCGTGTTCGTGTCGCTGACGGTGGTTTCGGGCCTCATCGAGCCCTACCTCACGGTCCCGCCCGCCATCCAGGGCGCGACGGTGGGGATCGTGTTCTCCGTGCTGAACATGGTGGTGGTGAACTCCGTCGTGTTCGGCCTGACCCTGTTCTTCGTCCGGGGTCGCAAGCAGGCTCTGGAAGAGCTGGCCCTCCGCAACGAGGAGCTGGCGTCCTCGCAGCAGGCCCTCATCCAGAGCGAGAAGATGGCTGCCCTCGGGCAGCTGGTGGCGGGCGTCGCCCACGAGCTGAATACGCCCCTGGGCGCCATCCGGGCCGCAGCTGGGACCATCTCGGAGACCGGACGGAAGGTCCTCGAGGTGATGCCCCGGGTCCTGGCCGAGGCCTCGCCGCAGGAGCTGGACAGCCTGGCCCGCGTGCTGGAGGCCTGCCGAGCCAGCACTCGGCCGTCCACTTCCCGGGAGGAGCGCGCCGCGCGCCGGAAGCTCCAGCGCGTCCTCGACGACGCCGGCTTCGAGGGGCCGTCGGAGACGGCTGAGCTGATGGTCGAGATGGGCTTGACGGACCCGGCGCCCGAGCTCGTCTCGCTGCTGACGAGCGACGCCGGCCCCCCTCTCCTGCGTCGAGCGCACCTCGTCACGAGCGTGGGGCGCAGCGGGGACACCATCAAGCTGGCCGCAGATCGTGCCGCCAAGATCGTCTTCGCGCTCAAGAGCTACGCCCACCCCGGCTCGGCCTCCGGGGAGGCCACAGAGGGGAGCGTCGCCGAGAACCTCGACACCATCACGACCCTCTACCAGAACCTGATCAAGCGCGGCGTGGAGGTTGTTCGAGAGTTCGAGGGCGACGGTCAGGTCCGGGCGCACCACGACGCGCTGAACCAGGTCTGGACCAACCTGGTCCACAACGCCCTGCAGGCCATGGACGGACGCGGTCGTCTGGTGCTGCGGGTCTTCGAGACGCCCACGTCCGTGCGGGTCGAGGTCGAGGACTCCGGAGCCGGCATCCCCCCCGACGTGGTCGCCCGCGTGTTCGACCCGTTCTTCACCACCAAGGCGCAAGGTGAAGGCAGCGGCCTGGGCTTGTCCATCTGCAAGCAGATCGTGGACGAGCACCACGGCGAACTCTCCGTGGAGAGCCAGCCCGGGCGCACCTGCTTTCGGGTGGAGCTTCCCCTCGAGGCGCCGCCTGCTCCAGGCGCCGCAGACCCCTCGGAGACCCCATGACTTCCCCCGTCGTGCTCCTCGTCGACGACGAGAAGACCATCCTCGACGCCCTGCGCGCCCAGATCCGTGAGCTCGGCGCCGGCGGCGTCCGGTGCGAGACCGCGGAGGGCGTGGACGAGGCCTGGGAGGTCCTCGAAGAGCTGGTCGAGGAGGACTCCGCGCGCGTCGTGCTCATCGTCTCGGACTGGCTCATGCCGGGCACGCGAGGCGACGAGTTCCTCGCCCAGGTGCGAGGGCGCTACCCCACCATCATCCGGGTGATGCTCACGGGACAGGCCGACGCCGTGGCCCTGGAGCGGGTGCGGCGGGACGACCTGGCTCACCTCCTGATCTTCAAGCCCTGGCAGCCCACCGACGTGCAGTCGGCCCTCGACCTCGCCCTGCTGAACGGAGAGGCGGGATGACGCCGCGCCTGGCCGTCCTCTGCGTCGACGACGAGTCCGTGGTCCTCCGAAGCCTGCGCGATCAGCTGCGGCGTGCCTTCCCTACGGGCGTTCAGGTGGAGGTGGCCGAGAGCGGCGAGGAGGGCCTGGAGGTGCTGGAGGAGCTGGCCGCGGCCGGGCAGGAGCTCGCCCTGGTCATCTCAGACCAGCTCATGCCCGGCATGCGCGGAGAGACCTTCCTCGCCAAGGTCCACGCGCTGCAGCCCAAGGCCCTGAAGGTGCTGCTCACGGGCCAGGCCACCGCCGACGCCGTCGGCAAGGCCGTGAACGAGGCGAGCCTCTACCGCTACATCTCCAAGCCCTGGGAGGAGCAGGACGTCACCCTGACGGTTCGGGGAGCGCTCAGCAGCTACACGCAGGCCAGGGAGATCGAGCGCCAGGAGGCCGAGGCTCGTCGGGCCCACAAAGCCAGCCTGCGCTTCGTGCCGCGCGAGATCCTGGCCCTCCTGGGGAGGGAGCGCCTCTGGGATGTGCGCTTCGGGGACCATGTAATCCGCCCGATGCACGTGCTCTTCTCGGACATGCGGGGCTACACCAACCTCGTCGAGAGCAAGACCACCTCCGAGGCCTTCGCCTTCGTAAACGAGTACCTGCAGCGCCTCGAGGCGCCGGTCCGAGCCCACGCAGGCTTCGTCTGCGACGTGGAGGGGGACGCAGTGCTGGCCCTGTTCCCCGGCACCGCCGACGACGCCTTGCGCGCGGGGATCAGCAGCCACCGGGCCATCGAGGCCTTCAACGAGGAGCGGGCCCTGGCCGGCGAGGCCCCCATCCGCATGGGCGTCGGCGTGCACTCCGGTCCCCTGCTGCTCGGCACCCTGGGCGGGGCCGAGCGGCTGCAGTGCAGCGTGGTGGGCGACGCCGTGAACCTCTCCTCTCGGGTGGAGAGCCTGACCAAGATGTACGGCGCCCGCATGCTGGTCACGGACGCTACGGTGGCCCAGCTCCAGGCCCCCGTCGCCCTCCGCCAGGTGGACCGGGTCCAGGTGAAGGGCAAGAGCGAGGCCGTCGATCTCTACGAGGTGCTCGAGGCCCTCGAACCAGCCCGACGGGCCCGCCGCCTGGAGACCCGAGGCGACTTCGAGGCCGCCGGCCGGCACCTTCGCAGCGGGGCGCTGGAGCTGGCGTACGCGGCCTTCCTGGAGGTGCTGCGGGCCGATCCCGACGACCCGGCGTCGGTGCTGCTGGCCTCGCGCTGCCAGCGCTACCAGCGGGAGGGCCTCCCACGGGACTGGGACGGCGTGGAGCGCCTCGACCACAAGTAGGGGCGTGGTCCGAAGGGTGTCAGGTCGTGGCCACCAATGGCCACGCGAGGCTGGGTACAAGCGGGTCTGCGGCCCTCGTCGTCGCTTCGACCCTTGAGGAGACCTCGCGTGAAGACCCTCGGACGACACCTCATGATCGAGCTCTACGGGGCCGACCGCCGCGCTCTGGACGACCTGGAGCTGGTCCGGGCCGCGATGCTCACGGCCACCGCCGCCGTGGGGGCCGAGAAGGTCGGCGAGAGCTTCCACCGCTTCGCTCCCCAGGGGGTGAGCGGCACGGTCGTCATCGCCGAGTCGCACCTCTCCATCCACACCTGGCCCGAGCACGGCTACGCCGCCGTCGACATCTACACCTGCGGTGGGCTGGACCCCCGTGGGGGCATCGCCGTCTTGAAGGGAGCCCTGTCGGCGTCCGAGGTGCGGACCGAGGAGGTCTTGCGCGGCTTGCCCGACGAGCTCGGGCCCCAGGCCCTCCTGCGGCCTGAGGACGTCCGGATCGTGGCGCTGCGCGATGACCGCGCGAGCTCGACCGGTGCCGCCGCCCGCACCGGACTCGACGTCGAAGCCGGCTGGTTCTCCGAGGGCACCGTGCCGGGGCGCCGCCTGGGCAACATCACCCATGGCTTCCGCATGACCCGGCTGGTCTGCCAGCAGACCACCCCCTTCCAGGAGCTGGCCATCTTCGACTCGCCCGTCTACGGGCGGGTGCTCGTGCTCGACAGAATCGTCCAGCTGTCGACCGCGGACGAGGCCGTGTACCACGAGCTGCTGGTGCACCCCGCCATGCTGGCCCACC
>CALGIB010000848.1 GCA_937915955.1 uncultured Pseudomonadota bacterium | reverse complement strand
GCAGCAGCCGTCGGTACAGAGCCGCCGGGCTGCTGGCCTGCTCCAGGGCCTCGGCCACGGGGAGGGCCGAGCGGACCGCGGACGCTCCCTCCAGGGCCTTGGGGCCCATGACGAGGTCCAGCAGCGCGACGGGCTCCGCCTGGGCCAGGGACTGGTAGAGCGCCTGGACGGACTCGCCCGCCGCCAGCGCCGAGCGCGCCTCGTCCCGCACCAGCTCCAGGTCCCGGGGCAGCGAGACGTGGCTGAGGTCGCCCCCGAGCAGGCTCACGCGAGCTCCGGAGCGGCGCACAGCGCGGCGAGCTGATCGCGGGCGGGCTGCAGCTCCCGGTCGCCCGCGCAGAGGCCGACCAGGGCCAGGCTGTCGAGGCTGGCCAGAGGTGGGATCGTGCTGCCCAGGGGTGGCTGGACCAGGGCGTCCGCGCCGGGGTCGAGCTCCTGGTTCAGGCGCCAAAGCTGCTGGATGCCGCAGCCCGAAGCCAGCGCGCCCGCCTCGTCCCAGGCCACCAACAGCACGCTGAGGTCTTCGCCGCGCGCGGGCCCGAGCAGGCCGCGGTCGGCCTCGATCAGGGCCGTCCAGATCGCCTCGCTCAGCGCGGTGGCGCTGCCCCCTTGGCAGCCTTCGAGCACCTGGTGTAGGGCGCAGACCGCCTGCCAGGCCGCCTCGGGCTCCTGGGTGTGGGCCACGCGAGCGGCCACGTCCGCGCTGGCCACGCCGCGCAGCTTCAGGCGCAGGTGACCTACGAAGGGGTGGCGCTTGGCCGAGGACAGGAGGAGGGCGCGCGGACTCACCCGTGGCGGCTAACGGCCTTGCTCGCCCGGCGCCGGCAGGCTAGGTCGAGTGCCCTCCGGAGGCGTGTCGTGCAGAAGTTCATCATCCCCGCTGGTGGCGTGCTGATTGGCACGGGCCTGATCACGATGTTGTACGGCTGGGAGACGGCTGGCGGCACGGACATGGCCGCTCAGATCTCCTCGGTCGGCTTCTCGGGCGTCTCTGACATCGGCATGACCAGCTACGGCCCCATCGCCTTCGCGTTGATCGCCGTCGGAATTGCACTGGCTGTCTACGGCAATGCCACGGCGTGGAAGGAAACGGGCGGGTACTAGAGGGACTGTGTCCCGCGACCCCACCGACAAGCTGCACCCGCCCTACACGCCTCGCCTCCATCGGGGCCTTCGGCGTGTGGCGCGGCCGCTGCTGATCGAGCTCCAGTCGGCCTTCGAGGAGTTCGAGGAGCCAATCTCGCGGCTGGAGACGGCGCTGGCCCACCTGGTTCTGGGTGAGGCCATCTCCGAGGGCGTCTCGCCCGAGAGCCACCTGGCGCCCGGCGTGCCCAGGATCCGGCCGGTGCTGATCTTGCTGGCGACCGGCGCCGCGGGGGGCGAGTACGGCGTCCACACCGACGACGCGGTGTTCTCGGCCGAGCTGCTCGACAAGGCGATCCGGGTCCACGACGCCGCACTGGGCCGGCAGGACGGTCGCCGCCGTCGCATCGCTCGTCGTCTGCTGGGCGGCGCGGCCCACTGGCTGTCCGGCCACAGCCTCAGCCTCCGGGCCCTCGAGATCGCGCGCTCGTCCCGCCCCGAGCTCATGGGCGAGGTGCTGGACACGATGCGCGAGATCACCGAAGGCCACCACCTCGGGCACGAGCTGCGATCGCGCGACGCCACCCAGGAGGAGTGGCAGGACTACGCCGAGCTCCACATCGGCGCAGTGTACTCGTTCTGCTGCCGCGCTGGCGCTCGCCTGGCCGGCGCTCCCCGAGAGGTGGCCAACGGCCTGGGGCGCTACGGCCGCCACATGGGGGTCGCCTGGCACGCCCTCGAGGATCAGTGGGTGCTGTCCGCCTCTCCCGAGGAGCTGCCCCGCATCCTGGCTCACCGCGCGGCCTCGGGGCGGCCCCTGCTGCCGCTCATCATCGGCTTGGAGCAGGACCCCAGCGCCGACGGTCTCTTCGACCGCGTCTTGGCCACCGGGGACCTCGATGCGGCCCGGAGTCTGCAGGAGACGCTGGTCGCCGGGGGCGGTCTGTACGCCACGCGCAAGGCCGTGCTCGAGCACAGCCTGGCGGCGCGCCGGGCTCTCCGTGCGCTCAAGCCCGGACCCCACCGCGACGCGCTCGAGCGACTGGCCGCCAGCCTGGCCAGCAGCGGCGCTCGACCCTGGGATACGCCAGAAAGCTGATCGTGCTTTTCACCGGGCGGCGGCTCGTGGGTCACACTCGTAGACGAGACGAGGAGACACCATGTACCGAAGCGCGATCCTGTTCCTGACTCTGGCGAGCCTGGTGGCCTGCGAGGCCGTCGACTCCACCGACGTGATGACCGACGGCGTCTACGCCGACATCTCGGCCGAAGCCGAGGGCGACGGCAGCACCCGCACCTCGGCCATCCTCCGGGTGGGCGGCTCCACCTCCAACACCTTCCTCGAGCTGGTCGAGTCCGACTCGCTCACCGCCAGCACGGGCGAGGACAGCCAGACCATGATCGACCAGTCGATCGGCGACTTCCACGCCTACGTGGCCGAGTTCGACGTGGACGCCGAGGACACCGAGTTCGTCGTCGCCTTCGACCGCGAGGTCGACGAGAGCGCGCCCAACACCGTGATGAGTCTGCCCGCGCAGTTCGACCTGACCGGCCCCGAGGAGGCCGTCACGGTCTCGCGCAGCCAGGAGGAGATCACGATCTCCTGGGAGCCCAGCGGCTCGGACGACGAGATGCTCTGGTCCGTCACCGGGGACTGCTTCTTCGACGCCGACGGCGGGGTCGACGGCGACCCGGGCACCGTCACGGTCGAGGCCGGGACCCTGGAGTCCACGGACGAGGACGAGCCCGCGACCTGCGAGGCCACCCTGACCATCACGCGCAGCCGGGTGGGCTCGCTGGACGAGAACTACGGCGAGGGCGGGACCGCCTTCGGTCGTCAGGTCCGCTCGGTGGACATCCTGGTCAGTCCCTAGTCAGGATCTCCGATGCCCGCCGCCAGGGGCCGTTGAGGGCCTCGGGCACGCGGGTGGACTGGGCCTCCAGCGCCTGCCGCAGCTCGTGGCGGTCCTGGGGGCTCAGGCGATCCAGCAGGACGGCCTGCTCGTAGCTGCTGCCCAGCGCGAAGCGCTCGGCGATCTGCTCGCTGTACCCACCCCGGAGCTGGGCCACGAGCAGGACGGCGCCGGGCTCGTCGAGAGGGCTGGCGGCCTTCTCCAGGCGCAGCGAGAGGGGCTGCGCGGCGGGCCGCCCCCGCAGCGTCCGGGCGGCGTCGACGTAGGGGTCC
>CALGIB010000847.1 GCA_937915955.1 uncultured Pseudomonadota bacterium | reverse complement strand
TACCAAAAAAGTGGTAGCAGAAACGGTCACTTAGGGAAACCTGGGTGGCCGTTTCTACTTGGAGCTTGTCAGCGTCTTGTCAGCGGACTACCTTTTCTTGTAAGCGGTGCTGACAAAGAACGGGAGTCTCTCGACTCCTTGTCAGCGCTCGCTGACAAGGAGTTGAGGATGACCGAAGGCTGGCTGAAGACGAACACGCCGGGGGTTCGGACGCGAATCACCAAGGACGGGCTTCCTCAGTATCTGGCCACGTGGCGGGATCACGCGGGGCGTCAGCGCTCCGCGACCTTCGGCACCAAGAAGGAGGCCATCGCGGTTCGGGAGGGGGCTCGGGCGAAGGTCCGACGGATCACCGGCGGCGAAGAGCGGGCCCCGCTACTCGAGGCGAAGACGTTTGACGAGCTCGCCGAGCACTGGCTCAAGATCAAGGCGGGCCAGAAGAAGTCGATCAAGGACGATCGGTCGATCATCAACCGGCACCTCCGACCCGTCCTGGGGCCGCTCGCGTTGCCCCAGATCCGCAAGGACGTGCTCGACGAGGTCTACGTCGAGCTCGTCGGGGAGTTCGACGAGGACGGCGAGGAGATCCGGGCCGGCAAGGTCGGGGCGAAGACGGCGTGGAACATCCTGACGCTGCTCGGCTCGATGCTCCGAGAGGCGAAGAAGCAGGACTGGATCCCCGACGTGCCGCACATCGAGCGGCCCCCCCAGGACCAGCAGGACTTCGTCTGGATCGACGAAGCGCAGGTCGCCCGCCTGATCGAGGCGGCGGCCGAAGACGAGGAGCACCCCCAGCTCTCTCTGATCGTGGCGACGGCTGCGTACTCCGGTCTGCGCGCCGGAGAGGTGTTGGGACTGCAGTGGTCGGACATCGACTTCGAGGCCCGGCGGATCGGGGTCCGGCGCAGCTTTGGGGCCGAGGACGGCAAGGACTCCAGCACGAAGTCGCGCAAGGTCCGGTACGTGCCGCTGCTCGGCAAGCTGCAGATCGTGCTGCAGGCTTGGCGAGCGGACTGCCCATCGGAGACGTGGCTCTTTCCGAGTCGGACCGGGGAGGCGAGGAACCCGTCAGACCGGCACCTGCAAGAGTTCTTGCATGGCGCGTTGGAGCGGGCGGAGATCGACGAGAGCTCGGTCCGGGGCGGGCGCAGCAACAACGGATTCCGCGTCGTGCAGCGACGCCCGTTCACGTTTCACGATCTCCGGCACACCTTCGCCTCGAACTGGATGCTCGCGGGCGAGGATCTGTTCAAGCTGAGCAAGGTGCTGGGGCACAAGTCGATCACGACGACGGAGCGGTACGCGCACCTCGCGCCGGAGGCGTTCGACGGGATCCGCGCGATGGGCGGCGCCCGGGACGGCGCGACGGTCGGTGAGGCGGCGCCGGAGCTGGTCGAGGAGAACCGGCGCCTGCGCGAAGAGGTCGAGCGGCTCCGCTCGGAGACCGCGCGACAGCAGAAGATGATCGATCGGTTGCTGGCGTCATGAGCGCCGCGCCGAAAGCACCCGAGGAGGACTGGACGACCAGTCGTCTCCGAGACGCGCTCGTCGAATGTGGTGGCCAGCTACGCACCCCCGCGGAGCACCGCGACGAGTGGCTCTCTGCCATCGTAGGGCCGCGGAGGGCGGTCTTCCTGGTGGCTTTGAGGAGCGGAACGACGCTGCCGAGCAAGCACGTCCAGGAAGCACTGGACACAGCGGCTGGGGTGCTCATGGAGCTACCCCGCCTGGAAGAGGATGCCTGGCGTGGCTGGAAGGACCCTCGGCTCATCCGCGTGCTGGGGATCCTCAGGACGGCGGAGCTGCCGAAGGAGCCACCCCGCGCCGCCCTGCGGGCGCCCTGGCAGCAGATCCGCCGGGCTGCCCCGTTCGAGCTGCCAACCGGCCGGCCCGGAGATCCGCCGCGGCCGCTCGCGCCCCTGCTCCAGATCGTGAACGTCTACCTCGACAGCCTCATGGCCGAGTTGGAGATGGTGTTCCTCGAGCCGCCCCGAGTGCGAGAGCGGACAGAGGAGGGCCATGGCACGGCCCCCATCCAGCTACCCCTCCTCGAGGGGGCGCTCCGGGAAGCGGTTGCGAG
>CALGIB010000846.1 GCA_937915955.1 uncultured Pseudomonadota bacterium | reverse complement strand
CCAGGGCCTGGCCACGCTCCAGGCGCACCTGGTCGCTGTGCTCGCCCGCCGCATCCACTCGACCAACCTGGCCATCCGCAAGGCCTGGCAGGAGCAGCGCGCCGCCGAGTCCGCCGCCCGTCAGCCCAGGGCCACGCCCGCGCCCGAGCCGATGGGCCTGGGCGAGCGCCTCAAGGACGTGCTCGGAGGTTTCTGGAAATGAGCGACATCAACCAGCTCACCGCGTTCCTCCTCGAGCAGCACGGCGTGCCAGCCAGCCTGGCCGGCGACATGTCCCACCTGCTGTCCACCAGCTGGGAGCGCGCCGTCGCCGGGGGCGAGACCCTCTGCGTCGAGGGCCAGCCCAGCGCCGAGATGTGGTTCCTCGTCACGGGCGCTGTGCAGGTGCTCAAGCGCGACTTCCTGGGCAACGAGCAGCCCCTGGCTGCGCTGCACGCGCCCGCCGTGCTGGGCCACATGGGCCTCGTGAACCGCTCGCCCCGGAGCGCCACGGTGCGCGCGCTCAAGGACTCGACCGTGCGCGTGGTCGAGGCCCACCGGTTCGACGTGCTGCTCAGCGAGCTCAGCCCGGCGGGCGACGCCTTCCGTCGCCTCCTGATCTCCTCCATGATGGAGCAGCTGACCCGCGGCAACCGCGAGCTGGGTTTCCTGCTTCACCCCGAGGACGCCGCAACGGTCGAGGAGGTCAGCCACGAAGAGAGGTTGATTCGGGCCGAGGCCAGCTTCGATGGGTGGAAGCGAGACTGAGACCCGGCCGCCTGGTCAGTCCACATAGCCCATGACCCGGAGCCGCTCGGCCGTGGCAGGGTCGAGCTCGACGGCTGACCCAGGCTCGACCTCGGCCCAACTCCGAGCCGCGGCCAGCCGCAGGCGCTCCAGCTCCTGGGGCCTCGAGCCGGCCAGGTCCTCGAACATGCCCGGGTCCTGGCTCAGGTCGTAGAGCTCGACCCCCGACTCCATGCCCAGCACCAGCGCCAGGTCGCCCTCGCGGTAGAGGCGATACCCCTGGGTGAAGCGCCCGCCCAGCCGCCCGGACCAGGACCGGTCCCGCCAGGCCGCGGCCTGGATGGGTACTGGGTGCGGATCCAGGAGGGGCGACGAGACCTCCAGTCCGGCCAGCGCCAACAGCGCGTCCTGAACCTGGTCCAGCTGGACGGGCACCTCGACCCGCTGGCCGCCGCTCAGCGTGCTGGCGCGCAGCACCAGCGGCACGCGCGTGATCTGCGGGTAGACCGTGCGGCAGTGGAGCCAGAGCCCCCGCTCGCCCAGGTACTCGCCGTGGTCCGAGGTCACGGCCACGACGCCGCCCGGCCCCCAGGCGGCCAGGAGTCCGCCCAGCATGGCGTCGACCCGTTGGATCTCGCCGTCGTAGAGCGCCGTGATGATCTCCAGGCCGTCGGGAGGGAGCTGGAGCTCGCCGGCGATCAGCCTCTCCGCCGCGCTGGCCCCGCCCTCGGCGCGAATCATCGGGTTCCAGGCGTGCCCGGGCCCCAGGACATGGGGCCCCAGCCAGGCCTCGTCCTGCTGAAGGCGGCCGGTCAGATCCCCCGACCCATGGGTGACGAACCAGGGGGCGTGGGCCCCGTAGAAGTTCACGACCAGCAGCACCGGCTTGGCCCGCTCCTGGCCCAGCAGCTCCTGAGCGGCGGCCAGCGTGGCCCCGTCGTCCGGGAAGATCTCCACCCGCCCGAAGCCCCGCGAGAGCCCGAGCTCCTCGCGCAGCAGGTCGTTGCCGGACAGCAACACGGTGTCGTAGCCCTCCCCCTCGAAGCGCTCCGCCATCGTCGGCAGCTCGGTCCGCATCGGGGCCGCGTGCAGGAAGCCCTCGACCACCTCCAAGCCCTCGCTGTCCACGAAGTGGGCGCCGTGCTGCCAGGGAGGCAGGCCCGTGAACAGCGATGCGTGACTGGGCCAGGTCCAGGAGCTGGCCGTGACGTCCGTGTACAGCCGCCCCTGGCTGGCCAGGATCTCGAGGGCCGGGCTGGTGGGGCGCTCGTAGCCGTAGGCGGACAGGTGGTCGGACCGGACCGTGTCCAGCACCACCAGGAGCACGTCCGGCGGCCGCTCGACGGGCAGCTCCACAGGAGCGCCGACGCAGGCCAGCAGCCCCATCAGCGCCGAGCCGCCCACCTACATGTCGTCCTCGGCCACGACGACCAGCCCGTCCTCGGCCGTCAGGGTGACCATGCTGTCCTTGAGCGGGATGAGCTTCACGCCAAAGTTCTGGTCTGCGTCGGTCTCCAGCGCCTTGATCTTGTAGCCAATGCAGATCTCGGTGTCGCGACGCCGGACCATCTGCATCAGATCGCCGAAGCGGCAGGTGACCGGCAGCTCCTCGAAGTAGAGCCAGGCGGGCTTCACGTAGATCTCGCTGCCGTCCTCCTGGAACAGGTCGTCGTACACGTCCTGGATGTCGGGCTCCTCGGAGATCTGCGCGAACATCATCGAGACCATGCGGTTGCTGATGATGAAGTCGTTGACGCCAGCGCGGCTGATGAGCTCCTGGTTCGCGGAGTCGAGCACCTCGGTGATCAGCTTGGTGGTGACCTCGCGGCCGGCGGCCTTGGCCTGGCGCAGCAGCTTGCGGAGGTGCAGCAGCACGATGATGGTCTCGGAGTCCACGCGCTCGGCGCTGTTGTCCTCGTCCGGGTTCTGGCTCAGGATGATGACCACGTTGTAGGAGAAGGGGTCGATCTCCTCGAGGTCCTGGCTGGACAGCGGGTCCTTCTGGATCAGGGTGCAGCTGGCGTTGTCGAGCTCGTTGTTGAGGTCCTCGAGGGCGCCGGCGATCTCGTAGTTGACGTCCTTGAGCACGACGTGGACCTCGCTCCCCTCGAGCACATAGTCGCTGTACTCGCTGATGAGGATGGGCACCTTGGGCGACCAGCCCAGCAGCAGCATGCGCTCCTTGCCGGGCTCGATGCGCGCGTCCTTGAGCGGCAGCTCCTTGGGCGTCATCACGGGGCTGACCTGGAACTCGATGGTCGAGTCGTCGTCGGCGACGATCAGGATCTCGTCGTCGGCCTGCATCACGTAGTCGGGGGCCGTGCGCATCTCGATCTGGCCTTCGCCGGTGCGGATGCCGATGGGCACGCCGTCCGGGAAGTGGAACTGCAGCTCGCCGAAGGTGATGCCGCCCCAGTCGGCCTTGTGGAAGTACATCTCGCAGCCCTCGAAGGAGAGCAGCTCCGCGTAGACCACGCTCAGACCGCTGGTGCGGCTCGTCTGCACCATGATCTTGGCGAGGATCTCCTGGGCGTCGATGACGCTGATGCGCTCGGGCGCGATGTCCTGCACGACGTGGCGGTTCCGCTCGTCGAAGACCTCGGCCACGATGTTGATGTCGTGGTCCTCGCCGACGTGGGCGATGACCGCCAGCACCGTCTTGATGACGAGCGCGTCGCTGGTGAGCTTCTCGCTGTCCGAGCCGGCCTCGCCGCAGCTGGCCAGCACGATGCAGCTGGCCGCCTCCTCTGCGCTGACCTTCTCCAGGCTGTGCAGCGAGGCCGTGGGGCCTGAGCGCGTGACGACCCGCAGGTTGCGGCGGTCGGTCCAGTTCTCGCGAAGGTACTCGTCCATGTCCTCCTTCTCGAGCTCGGCGAGGATGACCACCACGGGGTCGTCGTCGGACTCCTTGGCCTCGACGAGCTCGCGCAGGATCTCGGGCACGCGGGGACCCCAGCCGACGATCAGCGTGTGCCCGGTCTCCAGCACCCGGCTGTGGCCCTTCTTCAGGTCGTCGATGGCCTGGTCGAGCGCCGTGGTGAGGAACGCGATGAGCGCGGAGAAGATGACCACGCCGGTCATGCCGGCGACCACGGCCGTGATCTTGTACCCAACGAAGGTCTCGTTGTCCTGGGCCATGTTGCCGGGGTCCGTGAGCTGCAGCCAGGTGAACCAGATGCCCTGGGACAGCGACTTGGTGGCCTCGTCGTGGATCAGCCAGTCCAGCGCCCAGAACAGGAAGCGCACGCCCCCGATGAGCACCAGCGCCACGAAGAACGCCACAGTCAGAGCCACGAACAGCGCCTTGCTGCCCTTGGCCAGGAAGGTATCGACCTGGTAGGGGAGCTTCTCCGCCATGCTCGCCTGAACCGACATCTCTGCTTCCTCGCGATGGACGACCCACGCCCTTACAACGGCACGAAGATGGCAGCCACTCCCGCCAACGCCGAGCTGACTCGCGCCCGCATCCTGACGGCGGGGCTGGAGCTCTTCGCCGCCCGCGGCTTCAAGGGCACGACCACGCGGGCCCTGGCCTCGGCGGCCGGCTGCAACATCGCGACGCTGGCCTGGCACTTCCAGGACAAGCGCGGCGCGTACGAGGCCGTGCTGGACAGCATGTACGAGGAGCTGCTGGCCTGGAGCCCTCCCGAGGCGTTGCCGGCGGACCCCGCTGGCCGCGTCCGCGCGCTGGTCCTGGAGATCTGGACCGTCATGCGGGCCCGCCGCGACCACGTGCGCCTGCTGCAGCGCCACGTGCTGGAGGAGGGGCGACTGCCCGAGCGGGTGCGCGAGCGCTGGACGCCGGTGGGGCTGGCGCGCGCCATGGAGCTGGTCGCGGCCCTGGATCTGCCGAGCCCGCCGGAGCCGCTGCTGCTGCTGGATCTCAACCACCTGATCAGCCGCTATGTGCTGAGCGAGGCCCAGGATCTTCGGCCCTTCACCGGCCCCGGGGATCCCCACGCCGTCGTCGTCGCCCACCTGCAGGACCTCTGCGTAGCGCTGCTCCTGCCAGGGCCAGCAAGGCCCAGCTGAGCGAGGCGGGCTTCCCCGAGCTGCAGCCGCAGACCTCGTCGAAGCGGTTCTGCGTGTAGCCGCCGCCCGCGCCGTCGTCCGCGGGCTTGGGGAGCACGGTGCAGTCCAGGCGCAGGTTCTGCTGCTCGACGCCGAAGGGATCGAAGACGGTCACCCGTGGACAGCTCTGCTGGAGCGTCCAGTGCACGGTGAAGGAGTCCCGGAGAGCGCCGCCGTAGGTCGGCCAGGCCGCCCAGGTCTGGGGCTCGTCCTTCTCGGAGAGCTGCACGATCCAGCCGGGCCCCGGGGACTCGGGCAGCTCCAGCTCGATGTTCACCTTCACCCACTCGCCCTCGAAGGCGGTGTCGCAGAGCAGGTAGGGCGGCTCGTCCGTCAGCTCGGTCGTGACGACGGCGGAGAGCTCGAAGCCCTCCTCCAGGCTGCCCCCGTCGGCCTCGGGGTCCACGAACACGTCGACGCTGCCCAGCTGCTCGCCGCCCTCGTAGACCTGGACCTCCCAGGTGTCCCCGCTGAGGTTCTCCGGCAGCACCCAGGCGGTCCAGCCCTCGGGGGCCTCGCCGCCCGGCTCCTCGAGCTGGAAGACCGCGTCCTCGGGCCCATGGACCTCGGCGGTGGGGTACCGAGCCGTGCTCTCGACCCGGACCAGGGCGCCCGAGGGCAGCGCCCCGTCCTCGGGGATCCAGGCGCTCAGCTCGAGCTCGGGCTCGCAGGCCCACGCGACAGCGATCGAAAGCCACATGACGACACGATAGACGCCGGCCATGGACGGCGTGCACAGCTTCGCGTACCGGCTGCCCCGGGACGCCTTCTCCCCGCGCCAGGTCGCGCGACCGGGCGAGGTCTGGAGGGTCTTCCAGGAGGCCGCGGTCCGCGCCAGCACGGCCTGCGGCTGGCCCCCTCAGCGCTACCTGGACGAGGGCGTGGCCTTCGTCGTGACCTCGATGAACGCCACGCACCACCGGGAGATCCGCTACGGCCAGGAGCTGTGTGTGCGCACCTGGCTGCGCGACTTCCGCCGAGGGGTGCTGACCAAGCGCGAGGTCCGCCTCGAGGACGAGGACGGGCCCATCGCCTCGACCACCCAGCAGTGGGCGCATGTGGCCGCGATCGAAGGAGGCTTCGCGCCCTCGCCAGCGAGCCCCGAGCTGATCGGCGCCTTCGTCGCTCGGGACGACCTGGAGCCGGTGGTCACCCTGCCGGCCATGACCGAGACCCTGGACCAGAGCTCCGAGCAGGTCTTCGCCTTCGACTGCTGGCAGACCTGGATGGACCCCCTGGACCACGCCAACCACCCGCTCTACGTGGACTGGGCGGACGAGGCGGTGGCGCGCATCGCGGTGGCGCGAGGGCTGGATCCACAGGCCATCGTGGCCAGGGCTGAGCGCGTGGCCTGGAAGGCCGGCGTGGGCGCAGGGGACCGCGTCATCGTCCGCTCGCGCCTGGCCGGCTTCGTGGGTCAGGCCTGCCTGTTCCGTCACCGCCTCGAGGGCCGCGAGGGCCAGCTCTTCGCGCGGGCTACGACGGTGCGGGAGCTGCCGGGGCTGGGGCGGTCCGGGTAGCGACCAGGACCCCGAGCAGGATGACGCCGCCGCCGGCCAGCTCCAAGCGGCCGGGCCACTCGTCCAGGACCAGGGCCGCGAGCACCGTGGCCCCGACCGGCTCGAGCAGGATCAGGGTCGCGATCAGCGAGGCGGGTACGTAGCGCAGGGCGAAGTTGAAGCCGACGTGGCCCACCAGCTGAGGCAGCGCCGCCATGCCCACCAGCGCCCCCCAGATCGGCCAGGACCAGCCCAACATCGGCAGGTCCCGGGCCAGCGCCACGATCAGCAGCCAGAGCGCCGCGAAGCCGCAGACGAAGGCGCCGTAGGGCGCGAACTGCACCCGCTGCCGCACCTTGCGGCCGACCAGGAAATAGGCCGAACCGAGCCACCCGCCGGCGAGCGCCAGCAGGTCCCCGAGCAGCGAGGCCTCGCCCAGGCCACTCCAGCTCATCAGGCCGACGCCGCCCAGCGCGATGCCGACGCCGGTCCAGAACAGCCGGGTGGGCGCGTGCCCGTCGATGGCCCACTCCGCCAGGCCGACCCAGAGCGGCGTCAGGGTCACGAGCACCACCGAGCGCATCACCGAGATGTGCTCCAGCGAGAGGAACCAGACCCAGAAGTGCGCCGCGAGGAAGAGCCCAGCGGCCGCCATCCACGCCAGATCCCTCCAGGCGACGCGAGACACCGAGGGGGCCAACAGCAGCGCGCAGAGGCCCGTCCTCCAGAAGGC
>CALGIB010000845.1 GCA_937915955.1 uncultured Pseudomonadota bacterium | reverse complement strand
GCCGGCATGCTGCTGTCCTGGCTCGGCCACCCCCAGCTGGAGCGACGCCTGGAGCAGGCCGTCGCCTACTGCCTGCACAAGGACCTGGTGACGCCGGAGCTCGGCGGCACCCTCTCCACTTCCCAGGTCGGCGATGCCGTCATCGCCTGCCTCGACGCCCACTAGGAGCAAGACATGAGCGACATCGTCTTCCTGTCCGGAAAGCGGACCCCCTTCGGCACCTTCCTGGGCGCCCTGTCCCAGCCCACGGCCACCGACCTCGGGGTCATCGCCTCCAAGGCGGCGGTCGAGCAGGCCGGCATCGAGGCCACCGAGATCGACGAGGTCATCTTCGGCAACGTGCTGCAGACCAGCGGCGATGCCATCTACCTCGCCCGTCACATCGGCCTGAAGGTCGGCACCTCGATCGAGACCCCCGCCGTCACCGTGAACCGCCTCTGCGGCTCCGGCTTCGAGTCCCTCATCCAGGGCGCCCACCGCATCAAGCTGGGCGAGGCCGACGTGGTGCTGGCCGGCGGCACCGAGAACATGACCCAGGCCCCGCACATCGTGCGCGGCAGCCGAATGGGCTTCAAGCTCGGCCACGCCGAGTTCACCGACGCGCTGCGCGAGTGCCTCTACGACCCGCAGGCCGGCTGTGAGATGGCGCTGACCGCCGAGAACCTGGCCGACAAGTACGGCATCACCCGCGAGCAGGCCGACGAGTACGGCTACCGCAGCCAGGCGGCCTGGGCCCACGCCCATGAGCAGGGCTACTACGCCAACGAGATCACCCCCGTGGTCATCCCCGGTCGCCGCGGGGACACCGTCGTCACGATCGACGAGCACCCCCAGCTCTCCCCGCTTCGCCCCGCGAAGATCCGCGAGCGCTTCAGCGCCGAGGCCATGATGGGCCTCAGGCCCGTCTTCAAGAAGGACGGCACCGTCACCGCCGCCAACGCCTCGGGCATCAACGACGGCGCGGGCGCGATGGTCCTGGCCTCGGCCGCCTACGCCGCGGACAAGGGCCTGCAGCCCCTCGGCCGCCTGGTCGGCTGGGCCGCCGCTGGCGTCGATCCCAAGCTCATGGGCATCGGGCCGGTCCCGGCCATCAAGAAGGCGCTGGCCCACGCGGGCATGGGCCTGGGCGAGATGGACCTCGTCGAGATCAACGAGGCCTTCTCCACCCAGTACCTGGCCTGTGAGAAGGAGCTCGAGCTCAACCGAGACATCACGAACGTGAACTCGGGCGGCGTGGCCATCGGTCACCCGCTGGCGGCCTCGGGCACGCGCATCACGATGCACCTGCTCTACGAGCTGAAGCGCCGTGGCAAGAAGTACGGCGTGGGATCGGCCTGCATCGGCGGCGGCCAGGGCATCGCCGTCGTCGTCGAAGCGTTCTAAAGCAAGCCTACGGAGCGGATCATGGCGACCGAGACCAACCCCAGTGAGGCCGAGCTGATCTACGACTGGAACGTCCAGGGGGATCAGCTCTCACCGCCGATGCGGCGACCCGAGATCGTCGACGAGACGCTCCGGGACGGCATCCAGTGTCCCTCGGTCACCGATCCGCCCATCGAGGCCAAGGAGCGCATCCTGCACCTGCTGGACAGCGTCGGTGTCGACCACGTCGACATCGGCCTGCCCGGCGCGGGCCAGCGCGCGGTCGACGACTGCCTGATCCTGGCCACCTACATGCGCGACAACAAGCTGCGCATGAAGCCCCAGTGCGCGGCCAGGACCCACCCCAAGGACATCCAGCCGATCCTC
>CALGIB010000844.1 GCA_937915955.1 uncultured Pseudomonadota bacterium | reverse complement strand
GGGTCAGCGTCCGGAAGGTCATCAGGTTGTAGAAGCCCTCCTCCTTCATGCGCTCCTGGGACCAGCGCTCGCCGATCATGCGCTGCACGAAGGGGCGCGCCGCCGCCAGCGGGTCGACCTCGGGGATGAGCGCTTTGGCCAGCCCCTCTGTGGTCAGCAGCGCCTTGAAGAACATCGTGTAGGTGTGCGGCGCCCGGACCTTGTGCTTGACCGCGTGCTGGGTCACGTCCATCAGGAACAGGCCGATCTGCATGTCCCGCACGCTGGTCCCCGTCCAGTTGCGCTCGACCACCGTCACCACGTCGGCCTCGAAGGCGTCGTAGTCGACCCGGTCCTCCTTCACGGCGATGTCGAAGAAGATGCGCGCGACCGTGCGGTGGTCGCCTCGCTCCAGCGCGAACAGCAGGCTGACCAGGGCGTCCTTCATGTCCCGGGTCAGGCGGCCCACCATGCCGAAGTCCAGGATGCCCAGGCGCTCGCCCGGCAGCGCCAGCACGTTGCCAGGGTGCAGGTCGCCGTGGAAGAAGCCGTTCTCGAAGAGCATCGTGTAGGCCACCTCCAGGTAGCGGCTGCCGATCAGGGCCATGTCCGCCCCCTGCTCCCGGGCCTGGCGCAGCTTCAGGCCGTCCAGGAACTCGATGCAGAGCACGCGCTCGGTGCAGAGCTCGTCGATCAGCTCCGGGATGACGACGAAGTCGACCTCGGCGAACTGGGCGCGGAAGCGGCGGGTGTTCCGGGCCTCGGCGGTGAAGTCCAGCTCGGCCCGCAGGCTGCGGTCGAACTCGCGCAGCACCCCGCGCAGGTCCAGGCCGGCGGCCTCGGGGAACTCGGCCTCGACCCGGCCCGCGAAGAAGTCCAGGATGTTCAGGTCCGAGCGGATCTTCCGCGCGATGCCCTTGCGCTGGATCTTGAAGACGACCTCGCTCGCGTCCTTGAGGGTCGCGCGGTGGACCTGGGCGATGCTGGCGGTGGCCAGGGGCTGCTCGTCGAAGCTGGCGATGCGCCCTCGCCAGTCCGCGCCCAGCTCGGCCGTCAGCTGGTCGGTGACGTCGACCAGGGGGACGGGCTGCACCTCGTCCTGGAGCTGCTGGAGCGCCTCGATGTACTCGGGCGGCAGGATGTCTGGCCGGGTCGAGAGCACCTGGCCCAGCTTGATGAAGGTGGGGCCCAGCTCCTGGAGCATGGCCGCGGTGGCCTCGGGGGTGGTCTCCAGGTCCTCGGCGGCGGGCTTGGGCAGGCCGGGGATGTCCACGCGCGCGATCAGGGCGCCGAAGCCATAGCGGCCCAGGACCGTGGCGACCTCGCGCATGCGCCCCATGTCGCGCACGGTCCCGGCGACGCCGGCGGCGGTCTTCACGACGGGGCGGACCAGCCTCATGGGAGCAGCTCCTGGATGCGGGCTTGCCAGGGTGGCAGGGTGGCGGGGGTCAAGCGGGCGTCGCTGGGGCGAGGACCCAGGCCCTGTAGCCGCTGCACGCCCTGGACGCGCTGCGTCGAGAGGCCCATGAGGCCCGCGAGGTGGCGGGCGAAGTCGGCCCAGGTGGTCTCCGCCGAGCCGATGGCGTGGGTCACCCCGGTGGGCAGGGTCAGCAGCAGATCGGCGAGATCGGGTGCCCAGGTGGGCTGGACGGGCCATCCCTCGAGCGCCTGGACGGGGCCTCGGGACAGCCGCGCGGGGAGCGAGGAGGGGAAGTTGCGACCGCCTCGGGCGAAGAGCCAGCCGGTGCGCACGACGTGTCCCCCGGCGGCCAGCACCGCGTCCTCGGCGCGGGCCTTCTGCTCGCCGTAGGGGTTGCAGGGGGTCCGCGCGTCCTGGGGCCGGTGAGGGCCGGGTCCGTCGAAGACGTAGTTGGTGCTGACCAGCCAGGTCGGCACGCGCTGCGCGAACCAGGCGGGGGCCAGGACGTTGACGGCTTCGCTGCGCTCGTCGCAGGCATCGACCCGCGCCTGGGCGGCGCAGAAGAGCAGCGCGTCGGGCCGCTCCTCGGCCAGGACCGCTGCGGCCACGGCCGGCTTCGTCACGTCGAGAAACCGGCGCGGATAACCGACCGCCCCGCTGGCGACCAGCGCGGAGCCCAGCATGCCGCCGGCGCCCGTGACCAGGATCTTCACGGATGGCACCCACTTACGGGACTTGGCAGGGACCGAACGTTGATCGTTCGTCCCCAGCCTACGTAGCCTCGCTCTCCCGATGCCGCCGAACGGCACCTTTCAGCGGGGTTCCGCGTGAGCAAGACCATCCTCCGCGCCCTGGCATATCACGGGCGCCTGCTGGGCCCGGGTGGCCGGGCGGTCCCCCCGGGGGGCTACACCCTCCGGTTCTCGCTCCATGCAGACCTCCGCGGTCAGCGCACCAGCTGGACAGAGCTCGTCGATGACGTGCGCGTCGGGGCCGAGGGTTGGTTCCACGCCGTCCTGGGGCTCCGCGAGCCGATGGACCCTCGCATGTTCGAGGGGCGCACCCGCTGGCTGGCCGTGCGCCAGATGACCGGCGGCTCGATGGAGGACGAGCACAGCGAGCGCGCCGCGGTGCTGGGCACGGACCTGCAGCTGGTGCGCCTGGTCGAGCGGCAGGAGGACCGCATCGATGCCCTCGAGGAGCAGGCCAGGACCTTCCAGACCGGGCCCAGCCGGGAGCGCCTCCGGGGTCAGCTCGACGAGCTGGGCCGGCGCATGGAGCGGGTCGAGATCAGCGAGCTGTCGCGCCTGACGCGCAGCCTGGATCAGATCCTGGACCGGCTGGACAAGGTGGATCAAGAGGACGGTCGGCTGGATCTCCTCGAGGACCGGCTCGACGACGTCGACGGCCCCGACGGCGACATCATCGACTGCAACCTGCGGCTGGACGAGATCGAGCGCCGCGCCGTGCGTGTGCTCGAGCACACCGAGCAGGGGGCCGACCGCTACGAGGCGGTGATGAAGCGGCTGCTCTACCTCGAGAGCCGGGAGCCCAGCCTCGCCTCGGACGAGCCCGCGCTGACGGCCGCGGACGTGGGGGCGCTCTCGCTCGAGGGCGGCAGCCTGACGGGCGCGCTCAGCATCCTCAAGGGTGGACTGAGCGTCGAGTCCGGCGACATCACCGGCAACCAGCTCCGCGTGTTCTCGGTGTCGGCCACCAAGGCGCTGCGGGCGCCGCGCATCGTGGCCGAGGAGCAGCTGGAGATCCGCGGCGAGATCACCGCGGACAACACCCAGCGCAGCATCCAGATGCGGCACATCGAGGGCCGCAACGGCAGCGCCAAGAAGGACGGGCCGCTGCACCTGAACACGCGCGGCGGCTTCGAGGTCGTGGTCGGCAACAAGGCCGAGAGCAAGGGCATGAAGGTGCACGGCGCCGTCAGCTGCGAGCTCCTGTCCACCTCGGGGCAGGACCTCGCCGAGGGCTTCGAGGGCCAGGCCGTCGAGGCGGGCTCGCTGGTCCGCATGGACGGCGGCAGGCGTGTCGTGCTCAGCGACGTCGCCTACGATCCGCGCGTCGTGGGCATCGTCTCGACCCAGCCCGGGCTGAAGCTGGGCTCGGGCGCGGTGCAGGTGGCGCTGCGGGGCACGGCGCCGTGCAAGGTGGTGGCCCCGGTCCGGATCGGGGATCTGCTGGTGCCCTCGGACCTGGCCGGTCACGCCATGGCCTCCCGGCCGGGCGCCAGCCACGGCTGCCTCGTGGGCAAGGCGATGGAGGCGCTGGAGTCGGGCACGGGCACGGTGCTCACGCTCGTCCTCTGAGCGGCACGTCGGGCGCTGAAGACCTGTTAGTCCCCGGCTTGAAAGAGACCGAGCGACCCGCACGTTGAACGCGGGATCCATGGAGGCCGCATGAACCGTCAGCCCGAGCTGCCCGCCTGGGCCCAGGAGCTCCGCGAGCGCTACCTGGCAGGCGAGTCGAGCCTGTTCCTGCTGCACGGGAACGTGCGCGATCTGTTCGCCTGGGAAGGGGCGGACGGCAGCATCTCGTACATCCCGCTGCGGGAGTTCCTCGAGCGCTTCCTGTCTCGGAGCAAGGACATCGTCGCCTACTACAACGTCTCCGAGGGCATCGAGTTCCCTGAGAAGGCGATGGAGGGCCGCTTCCGTCGCTCCGTCAACGCGCTGCGGGCCACCTCGGGCAAGGCCGAGCTGGCCGGCGCGCTGCCGAAGACCCCGGGCGAGGCGATGCAGCTGCTCGAGTCGCTGTTCACGGACGTCGGGCAGAACGCCGGCGTGGTCGTGGACTACGTCGAGATGGTCGTCCCCGCGGGCGACCTGTCCTTCATGGGCGACGCCGACAAGAGCAACCTGGTCAGCTTTCAGCGCTGGGCCAGCGACCCGGCGCTGCTGGCCTCGGACAACCTGGTCATCCTCGTCGCCGAGCAGCTGACCGAGGTCCACCGCAAGGTCCTGTCCTCCCCCCAGCTCGCGGTCATCCGGGTGGACCTGCCCAGCCCCAGCGAGCGCGGGCAGTTCATCGACAAGATGGACGCGCGACGGGTCACGCTGGAGATGCCCGAGGAGCACCTGGCCGAGCACACCGCCGGGCTCTCGCTGATCCAGGTCCGCGGCCTGTTCCGGGTGGCTCGGCAGAGCGGCGAGCCCATCACCTTCAAGACGGTCAGCCGCCGCAAGAAGAGCATCATCGAGCAGGAGTGCCACGGCCTGGTCGAGTTCGTCGACCCCAGCCACGACTTCACCCACGTCGGTGGCATGGACCGCATCAAGGAAGACCTGATGCGCATGGCGGACGCGATCAAGAAGGGGCGCGTCAACCAGGTCCCGATGGGCGTGATCTTCGTGGGCCCGATGGGCACCGGCAAGACCTTCCTGGCCGAGGCCTTCGCG
>CALGIB010000843.1 GCA_937915955.1 uncultured Pseudomonadota bacterium | reverse complement strand
TGCTGGCGGGCATGGAGGAGATCACCGAGGATCTATGAGCGCCTCGGTGCGCCCGGGGCGCAGGCCTGGAGCAGGCTGAGCGCCGCCTGGGCCAGGCCCTCGCTGGTGTGCTGGGCCGCGACCGCGTGGACCTCGATGCCCAGCCTCGCGCAGACGGCCGCGGTCGAGGGGCCGATCGCGGCGATCCGGGCCTCGGGTACGCCGCCCAGCTGGTGGTAGTGCCGCGCCGCCGAGCCGCTGGCGAGCGTGACCACGTCGACGGACACGCCTAGGAGGGTGGCCTCGGGGGGAAGGATGGTCCGGTACACCGCCGCGCTGACGACCCGTGCGCCAGCCTGGCGGAGGCTGGCCTCGAAGGTCGCGGGCACCTGCTCGGCTCGGGGGTAGAGGATGCGCCGCCCCTCGAGCGGCCCCAGAGCCTCGACCAGGGCGCTGGCCAGGGCGCGTGGGGGCACCACCGAGACCTCGATGCCGGCCTCCCTCAGGGCCTGAGCCGTGCTGGGACCCACCGCGGCTACCCGGACGCCGGCGGGCGGCCGGTCCAGGAAGGGCACGGCGGTGGCCGAGGTCACCACCAGGATGTCCCCGGGAGAGAGCTCGGGCATGCGCCTCTGGGTGGCCTCGAAGGCGATCAGCGGGAGCTCCGTGACCTGCGCGCCGGCCCGCTCCAGGAGCTGGCTCAGGGTCTTGCCTTGACCCCGCGCTCGCGTGACGAGGACCCGTGCGGTATGTGAGATCGCCATGAAGCTCCTGTTCGCCGTCTTCGCTTGCTACTCCTGGGACACCTACACCGAGGACGTCAGCTCTGCGACCTGTTCCTTCTACGAGCGCTGCGACGTGCTCGACGTCATCGGGTACGCCTCGGTCGACGAGTGCGTCGACGAGTACGTCGGCTGGGACGCCGCGGACGGCGAGTGCGAGGGCTACGACAAGGGCGCGGCCAAGCGCTGCGTGCGCGGCTGGCAGGAGCTGGCGTGTACGGCCGAGCCCAGCGACTATCCGGGGGACTGCGAGCTGGTCTGCCCCGAGGTCGAGGACAGCGCCTCCGCCGAGTAGGTCGGGTGCGCCGCGGGCGGACCTATCGGCGGTAGGCCGAGGTCAGGTCCTTGGTGATGTTCTTCTGGTGTGACTCGAGCGTGCCGCCGCCGATCTCGAGCAGCTTGGCGTCTCGCCAGAGGCGCTCGAGCGGGTACTCGCGGCAGTAGCCGGCGCCGCCGTAGACCTGCATCGCGTTGTCCGCGACCTCCTTGCCGACCGGCGCGGCGAAGAGCTTGGCCGCGTCGCTCCCCAGCCGGTTGCGCTTGTCCACGCCGACGTTCTGGGCGACGTTGTAGATCAGCGCCCGGGCCGCCTCGGTCTTGGCGAAGGACTCGCCGATGAAGCGCTGGATCTGGCCGTAGCGGTTGATCTTCTGTCCGAAGCTGACGCGCTCGTCACCGTACTCGACCATCATCCGCAGGCAGCGATCGGCGATGCCCAGCGACATCGCCGCCAGCGTCAGCCGCTCGATCTCGAGGTTGCGCATCATGTGGGTCATGCCGCCGCCCTCGACCCCCAGCAGGTTGGCGACCGGGACCTCGCAGTCCTCGAAGATGAGCTCGCTCATGGAGCTGGCCCGCATGCCGGCCTTGGGGATGTGCTGGCTGGCGGAGTAGCCGGGCAGATCCGCGGTCACGAGGAGCGCCGTGACCCGCTCCTCGACCTTCGCGTAGACCAGGAAGATGTGCCCCTCGGGGCCGTTGGTGATGAAGGTCTTGGTCCCGTTGAGCACGTAGACGTCGCCCCGGCGCTCGGCCGTGGTCGTCATGCCCAGGACGTCGGTGCCGTAGCCGGGCTCGGTCATGGCCATGCCGGCCACCCACTCGCCCGTGAGCGTGGGCTCGAGCCACTTCTTCTTCTGCTCGTCCGTGGAGCAGTGGAAGAAGTTGTTCACGAAGAGCATCGAGTGGGCCAGGTAGGCCAGGCAGAAGCCCGGATCGCTCTTGGACAGCTCGTGGTGGACGATGACCGCGGCGGTCGTGTCCATGCCAGCGCCGCCCCACTCCTCGGGCACCGTCACGCCCAGCACGCCCAGCTCGGCGAGCTCTCGGAAGAGCTCGATGTTGAGGCACTCCTTGGCGTCGTACTGCTCGGCCTGGCCCTCGACGCGGCTGGTGGTGAAGTCACGCACCATCTCGCGCAGCATGCGGTGCTCGTCGGTGGGCTCGAAGATGCTCACGGGTGCCTCCAGGGGGCCACGCTTAACCGCTTGGCCCGGGCCGTTGGGGTTCAGTCGGGTCCGCGTGATACGGCCGCCCATGGCCAAGAAGAAGCTCTTCCTGATCGACGGCAGCAACCACGCCTTCCGCGTCTTCCACGCGATGCCGAGGAACATGTTCGCCGCCGGATTCCCGACGGGCGCCCTGCTGGGCTTCGCGAACATGCTGCGGGTGCTGGAGCGGGATCACCAGCCGGACTGGGTGGTGGTCTGCTTCGACAACGGCCCCAGCTTCCGCGTCGAGCTCTACCCCGAGTACAAGGGCCACCGGCCCAACATGCCGGATGAGCTGCGCGAGCAGTGGCCGCACTTCAAGGAGCTCGTCGAGGCCTGGGGCCACAGCTTCCTGAACCCCACCGGGGTCGAGGCCGACGACGTGATCGGGACCCTGGCCTGGCAGTTCGCCAGCGACGAGGTCGAGGTCGTCATGGTCACCGGCGACAAGGACTTCTACCAGCTGATCCGGCCCGGCATCACCATCCTCGACGTCATGAAGAACAAGGTGATCGACCGCGAAGGCGTGATCGAGCGCTTCGGCGTGCCGCCGGAGAAGGTCATCGACGTGCAGGGGCTGGCCGGCGACGCCTCGGACAACGTGCCCGGCGTGCCCGGCGTCGGCGAGAAGACCGCCAGCAAGTACGTGCAGAAGTACGGCTCGCTGGAGGAGACGATCCGCAACGCCGAGGACATCGGCGGCAAGCGCGGGCAGGCGGTCCAGGACTTCGCCGAGCAGGCCCGGCTCAGCCGCGTCCTGGTCACCATCAAGACCGACTGCGAGCTCGGCCTCGGCCTCCAGGACCTCGAGGGCACC
>CALGIB010000842.1 GCA_937915955.1 uncultured Pseudomonadota bacterium | reverse complement strand
TTTCCATCAGCTCGGCCGCTGCCTCGTCCATCAGGGCACCCGATACCTCGCAGGGGAGGCCGCTCCTCCCCTGCCCGAGGCTGAAGTGCTGTCCATGCCCGGTGTCTTCGTCATGGTGGAGCAGCCTCCCGCTGCTGACCCCCTCCCCGTCGAAGTCGCCCCCGTCGTCAAGTCGAAGCGCAGGATCCGGCGATGAAGCCGCTTCGCCTGCTCTGCGACATGGAGATCGACGGAGACCGCTTCAAGCGCGGCGAGATCCTCCACGTGGACGACGCCAACGCCGCCCGACTGATCCGCCGACACGCCGCCGTCCCTCCCCAGGACGACGCCAAGAAGCCCAGCAAGCCCGCGAGCGCGGGGAAGGCGAAGACCAATGGCTGACGCATCCTGGCGGCTCTCGGACGAGCTGACGTTCACCGCGCTGACGACCGCTGAGCTCGCTCGACAGCCCCTCACCATCCGGTCTTCTGCCACCGGGCAGGCCAGCGCCGGCCGGCTCAAGTCGCTGCATCTGGAGCGCACCGCGGGCGCAGGCACCATCGTCGTCACCGTCCGCGCCTACTCGGCAGCGGCCACGGGCAAGCGCATCGTTGCCCAGACCGTCAGCCTAGACGCCTCCGGCTCTGGGATGCAGGGCGCCTATGCGGGTCTCGACGTCCTCTTCGAGGCCGGCTGCTGGATCACGCTGGAGTCCGACGCAGGAGCCGCCCACACCGTCAAGGTCGTCGCCACCATCGGGCCGACCCGAGGCGCGTAGTGGCCTACAACGCCGACATCGCCACCGCTCTGACGATGGCGCCGCAGCTCGGCACCCTGGACGCGACCAGCAAGCCGACCTCGACGCAAGGCGCCGTCATCTGGTCCAGGGCCTACAACGAGGTCCGGGCCGCGTTCCGTCGCGGTCGCATGTCCGACACGCTGACGGCCTCTTCCGTCGCGGAGGGGCTGGCGCAGCGGGCCGAGATGTTCCTGACCTCGGGGTGGACGCTGCTCGCAAAGGGCTCCCTCGGGGACAAGGCGCAGGCCACCGCGCAGGAGTTGCTTGCTCAGGCGCGCGAGGCGCTGGACGACATCGCATCGGGCGAGCTCTGGCTGACCACCGAAGGCGCGACCGCTGAGGCCGCGAACGCCCTGCGCTTCGTCCACTCGCATCAGGTGGACGACGCCGATCCCGACTTCGACTTCACGGCAGGGACCGGCGATCGGCAGTACGCCAAGAACGCCGTCTGGCCCGAGGACTCCGATGCGCTGTGACGTCCTCCCCGCCGTGTCGGCCCTCGGGCTGCTTGGGCGCTCCCCCGGGATCTGTCTCGGCGGGGAGGCATAGCGCGTGGTCGTCAAGCTCGACATGACGGTCTCTCCTGACCCGGGCAAGCTGGCCGCGGGTGTCCATCAGTGGGGCTCCCTGATCCAGGACTGGCGCCCGGTGTGGTCCGACATCCGCGAGGTCTACGACCGCCACCAGGTCGAGCACTTCGCGAGCAAGGGCGCATCGACCGGGCCGAAGTGGGCCGGCAACTCCGACCCTGACGTGCCGAACGTCCCGGGGCGAGGCGGCGGTCCATACGACAAGTGGAAGGAGCGGCGCGGCCACACGGGCGGAGCCCTGCTGATGACCGGCCTTCTCCGCGATGCAGCGACCGGCAAGCACGGCTCGCTCCAGAAGGAGACGGCCACGACGATGGAGATGGGCGTGGACGGCCGCACGGTCCCCTACGCCATCGACCATCACCAGGGGAACGCCGTTGACTCGGCGCTGTTCCGCCGCGTCGTCCAGCTCAAGCAGCGCCCGGTCATCCGCATGGCCGGCTCGGTCCTCGGGGATAAGTCGGTCTTCGACGCGCAGTCCAACCGCGGCACCTTCGGGTATGCGGTTCGCCAGCTCGTTCAAGCCCACATCGTCAAGCGCAGGCAAATCGCCCTCGACGGCAACCCGGCCGCGGCCGACCGCACGATCGCCACCATCCTCGCATCGAGGACCCGGTGAGCTACATTGCCTATGGCTCCGAGGCCGCGGTTGACGCGCTGCTGGAGTTCCTGCGGGACGGGACCCATGGCGGGGCCACCTCGCCGGCCGACACTTTCAACGACGTGCTGGCCGCTCGACGGACCACTCTCGGTGTCACGACTGCCACCCTCCCCGACATCGCGGAGTTCGTGGCCTACTGGCCCTTCGCAGATGAGCGCGCGACCCACACGCCGCAGCTTGTGGTGGGCTGGCGCGGGTCTGCCGGCGAGGAGCTCCCGCCGACCGGGCGCAGCTTCGACCACGTCCTCGAGGTGATGATCTTCCTGACCGACGCCGACGTGCTCGGCTCCGAGGTCGAGGCGGCGAAGGCCGCGGCCAGGTACAGCGATGCCCTGCGGGTGATGCTGAACCGCCGGGTCAAGCAGGAGCAGGGCCACACCTTGAACAACGGCGGCACCGGGGCAGCCCAGGGCCGTGTGATTTCGTGCCAAGTCCAGCGGCAGGAGTATGCTGTCGCCGGGACGCCCCCCAACTTCATGACGATCGCTGAGATCCGCGTGCGGATGTCGGAAGCGTACTAAGGAGGCAGAGATGAGCCAGGACCCGAACACCGAGATTGGCAGCCGCCTCATTCTCTTCGT
>CALGIB010000841.1 GCA_937915955.1 uncultured Pseudomonadota bacterium | reverse complement strand
GGAGCACGCTGAACGGACTGGTGCTGGGTTTGCTCGCGGGGGCGGCCTGCGTCGGCGTGCTTCAGTTCCTGATGCGGGAGCTGGCGATCGGCGGGCGGAGTCCGCCACGCGAGGTGGTCAGCTCGCACCTGGACATCGGCGGGCGGCGCGTCCAGGTCGGCTACGACGACCAGCGCGCCAAGCTCAGCGCCACTCTGCGGCACCCCGCGCTCGGCGCCGCCCAGCCGCCCTCCTGGCTCAAGCCGGAGAGCTGGGAGCAGCACGGGCTGCGCGTGACGATGGTGGCCCGTATTCCGGCTGCGGGCCTCGAAGCGCTGGCGACGGCCTTCGCCGAGACGCTGGATGGCCTCGACGACCGGGGCTGGACGGAGCTGGCGGAGGAGGTCGACGGCCAGGCCCTCGAGGACAGGCTGCAGGCCCAGGGGCTCGAGGTCTGGCTCGAGGCTGGCACCACCCGGATCCGCTGCGATCACGGGGCGACGCTGCCCGAGGCCTATGAGCTGGGCTGCAAGGTGAAGGGCGAGCGCCCCTCGCACCTGCTGCTGGGGATGTACATGCAGGAGCGCGCGGGCCCATTGCCCTGGACGGACGAGCAGGCGGCGGCGCTGATGGCCGTGCTGCACGCCCACCCGGACAGCCACCTGGGCGAACAGACCCTGGTGGTCACGCTGCCCGAGGGCAAGGCGCCCGCGCTGAGGCTGCGGCCGCTGATCGAGGCCATCGGCTCGCTGAAGGCGGCGCTGCCGTGAGGGCTCGAAGCTCGAGTTCGTCAGAGGGTCGCGACCAGCGGTCCCCTGCTGATCGCCACGGAGGCCCCGCGGGCCGCCTGGCGGCTGAGAGACTGAGCGCGTGACCGGCGTCGACATCGCCCTGCTGCTCCTGGCCATCATGGCCCTGGCCGGGCTGAGCCGACTGCTCCCCGCCCGCGAGAGCTCCGAGCAGAGCCTGGTGGAGCAGCTGGGCCTGAGCGCGCAAGGCGAGGGCATCTTCGAGTGCCAGCGCGCGGGACGACGGGTGCGCCTGGAGCTGCGAGGCGGGGCCCCCGGCACGGTCAGCCTGCGCCTGGGCGTGGAGCTGCGACGGTCGCTGGCCCCCGGCCTGGAGCTGGACGTCACCGAGCGCGGCCTGGGTCACGTGCTGGGCCTGACCACCGCGGTGGTCGCCTGGGACGACGAAGGCGAGGGGCCTCTGCTGCTGGGCGTTGGCCTCGACCCCATTCGGGCTTCACTGAGCGCGCCGCGAGGGCTGGACTTCTCCCCGGTGCGCCCGGACCCCGTGTTGGAGGAGGTCGAGCTGCGCCTGGCCATCAGCATCGGCCTCGAGGAGCTCGAGATCGGCTTCCCCCAGATCGACCGGGCTCGCCTCGGCAACTTGCTGGACGCCTGCGTCGAGCTGGCCGAGCTGCTGGAGGAGGCCGAGGACGGGCCGTGGCGGGAGGCCGCCGAGGCCATCGGGCTGGACCTGGTCGAAGGACGCATCGAGGGCGAGCTTCAGGGCCTGGTCGTGCGCGGCGTCTACGAGGAGCAGACCGTGCTGGAGTTCGGCCCCCTGGACCTGCCCGAGGGCCTGCGCGTGCACAGCGCGGGCTCCCTCAAGCTGGGAAGCCCGGTCCTGGACCTTCTGATCGGAATGGACACCGAGGTCGACCTGCCGCCCCGCTTCGACGAACCCGAGCTGGCCGAGGCCCTGTTGGCCGCGCTCCACCAGTTCCCCGGCAGCACGCTGGAGGCCACCAGGCTGCGCGTCGTCGCCCCCGGGCGCCTGCGCGAGCGGCTGCGCCCTGCCCTCGAGGCCGGCCTGCGCCTGGCCCGACTGCTGGCGCGCTGATGCCCTGGATCGTCCTGGCGATCGGCGTGGGCATGAGCCTGGCCAGCCTGGGCGTGGCCCTCTGGGTCGGGCAGGTGCTCTGGGCTCGAAGGGGTCGACGGCGCCTGCTCGAGGATCGGTGGACGGTGCTCGGCGAGGAGCTCGGCCTGCGCTACCGGGGCCCGAAGGCCACCACCACCGGGGCTGCAGCCCGTCGCTACGGAGGCCCGCTCGGCGGCCGAGAGGTGGCGCTGACCATCCTGCCCCGCCCGATGGCCCAGGACTGGACCCTTCGGCTGGGGCTGCTGCGCGCGAACCTGCCCGAGGAGCTGCTGCTCCAGGGCCCCTACCTCAGGCACGTGGGCGTGGAGCTCCTGCGGCTCCGCCCGGGCCGCCTCGACGAGAGGGACCTGGGCCTGGATCGCGTCCCCGGGCACGCGGGCCCCTACCTCGGGCCTGTCCTGCGTCTGCACGGCGGACGCCAGGTCGAGCTGGAGCTCAGCTCGGTCCTGGTGGGCCAGGAGCTGGCGACGCTCCGCGCCGCACAGGAGCTGATGAGTCAGCTGGAGGCGGCGATCGACCGGGGCTGGGTGGAGGCGGGCGAGCGCCTGGGCCTGAGCGCCGGGTTGGCCCTGGATGGGCACCCGCCCGAGCTCTCCGGACAGCTGGACGGGTGCGAGCTGCGGGCGCGCGTGCACCGCAGCGAGCCCGCCTGGTTGCCCGGCGGGACTCAGCGACTGGAGCCGCAGACCTGGACCGAGATCGTGGTTCGCTGGAGCCACCCCAGGCTGCCAGACCTGGAGGTGGCGCTCCCTGGGAATCTGCCCGCGGAGCAGGCGCTGGACGTTCCCGTGCTGGACATGCTGGTGGTGGTCCAGTGCCGCGATCGGGCCGCAGCCCAGGAGCTGCTGGGTCGAGCCGAGGTGGCCGAGGCGCTGCTCGCCGTGGTCCACGGCCACCCTGGAAGCCGCGTGCTCCCAGGTCAGGTCCGCCTGCGGACCCGGGGGGAGCCCGGCCCCAGGACCGAGGCGCTGCTGGTCGAGGCCTCTCGCCTGGCTCGGCTGCTCAGCGAGGGCTGACCTGCGCCGCTCAGCCCTCGGGGGAGCGCTGCAGGTGTTCCCGTGCCTGCTGGTGCAGCCAGGCGTCTACGGTGCGCCGCTGCTCGGGCTCGAGCTTCGCGATGCGACTTCGAATGCGCTGGACCCGCTGGGTCACCGCGGCGCGAGAGACCCCGTGGCGGCGGCTGTACTCGACCTTCGACTCGGCCTCGAGCAGCAGCTTCAGGAAGACCCGATCCGGCTCCTCGAGCGGGACCTCGGGGATGACCTCGACCAGGGCCTCGGGGTGGCGGATCGTCCCGTACCAGCCTTCGGCGTGCTCGCGACCCTCGCCCTCGAGGGCCTCGCGCTCCCGCAGCTTCTTCTGCGCGAGGCGCCAGACGCAGCGGTCGGTGATGGTCCGGACAAAGCCGAACAGCTCGTTGAGCGTCTCGCCGCGAAAGCGCGCGAGGGCCCCACACATGAGGCGCTTGAGCACGTCCGAGACCGCCTCTTCGACCTCGGCCTGGCTGAGCAGGTCGTGGTAGCAGCTGCGCCAGATCAGGCGAGAGCGGCGCTCGATGTAGCCAAGGAGCTTCTCGTAGAAGGCGCGGGCCTCCGGCGTGTGCCGGTTGGCCAGGATCCCCCGCAAGCTCTGCTGGAGTTCCGTCATGCCTAGATCCCGTTGCTGATGCCCGGAGTGATCGCGACCCAGGCCGGCGACGGCGGAGGCGGAGGCGCCGGGGCCTGGGTGACGGTCCCGGACGCGGGGGGCGCGGCGGGCTGAAGGATCGAAGCAGTCAGGGACAGGTACAGGGCGAAAAACCAGCTCATCTCAAGCCTCCGTGCGGAGCAGGGCGAGGTCGGGGTCCTGCTCGACGACGGCGTTCAGCTCGTCGACCAGGGGCTTGGGGTAGGAATGGCGGATCTGGCCCAGCAGAGAGCAGGCCTCGTCGATCTCGCCGATGCGCAGCAGGCAGCAGAGCACGTTGCCTAGGTTCTCGGCGCTGCGCTCGCGGTCCAGGGCCCGCGCGAAGTAGTCCAGGGCCAGCTCGTAGTGCCCCTTGAGGAAGCTGATCACGCCGCGGTGACGGTCCGCGCTGGCCAGGTTGTGCTGCAGGTCGGGCCCGCCCTCGTCCAGCGCAGCGAGCTCCTGCTCGCCGGCGAGCCGGGCGGCCTCCTCGTAGTTGGCGACCCGCGGGTGGCAAGCCACGATGTGCAGGGCCGACAGGCGGGTGACGTTGCGGATCCGGCCCTCGCTATAGAGGCGAGCGACCAGGCCGCGGACCTCCTCGGGCTCGAAGTCCGGCTGCGCCATGGCGTCGCGGAACAGCTGCAGCGCCTTGCCTTCATCTCCGCCGATGCGATGAACAGGCGTGAGGTACGCCTCCTGATCGACGGTCTCGAAGATGCGGTCCAGGATCTGCCGGTAGTCCATCTGCCCTTCTGTTGGTGATGTCGGGGTCCGTCCGACCCCGCGGTGTCGGTGTGCGCAGCAACATGACCGGTGTAAACCCGGCTGTCGGAAAAAATCCCGAAAGGGAAGTCCCCCTGGAACGCGCGAGCGGTGGCCGGCTTGCGGTCCGCCTCGGCGATCCCAACCCGGGGCAAGCCAAGGACGCAAAAAACCCCAGACCTTTCGGCCTGGGGCATTTTGGGGTGACATCCGAGCC
>CALGIB010000840.1 GCA_937915955.1 uncultured Pseudomonadota bacterium | reverse complement strand
GGTGTAGTAGTCCGCGCCGTCCTCGCCGCTGACCTGGAAGAAGCCCTTGCCGGAGATGGCCATGTCCAGCGCCGAGTCGGAGCCGCTGACCGTGCCCTGGCCAAAGAGCGTCATGTTGGCGGCCATGGCCGCGCCCGAGCCCATCTGGTTGGAGCCGTTCAGGCCGCCGATGCTGTTGGGCATCATGTCGGCGAAGCTCGCCTGCATGCCCTTGAAGCCGGTCGTGTTGATGTTGGCGATGTTGTCGCCGATCACGGACATGCTGGCCGAGGACACGCCGAGGCCCGAGGCCCCCGTGTTGAGGGTGCCGAAGAGAGACATGCGATTCTCCGTGAGGTTCGAGCTGCGTCAGTCGGTCAGCAGCTCGTCGGGCCTCTTTGGAGCGTCTCCGCAGTCCGGCCCGAGGGGTTGTTCTGGTGTGGTCGCTTCGGGACCACGCAGCACCCCTCGGATCGGGCGCGCCGGGGGTTTAGGCCCGGCGTGTCTTCGCGATCACTTCGTGACCGCAGCCAGCAGGTCCTTGGCCTTGTCCGCGTCCATGATCACGATGGACACGACGTCCTCGTAGCCCTGGGTGATGACGGCGGTGCCGCCCTCGTCCAGGCGCAGCTCCTGCCCGCCGTTGCCGTTCTCGTTGTAGGACCAGTCGACGATGGCGTAGCTGTCGCCCTGGGTGCCCATGACCTCCTGGTAGACCATGCCGTCCTCGCGGGAGCGGGAGCTCTCGGTGATCGAGTAGCCCAGGCCCTTGAGCGCGCTCTCGACGGTGGCGCTGTCGATCTGGGCGATCCGGGCGCCCTTGGGGGACATCTGGTCCAGGACCCTGGCGGCGGCCTCGCCGTCGTAGACCGTCACCTCGAGCGTGGCCTTGCCGTCGCGCAGGGCGGCGGGCTCGTCCTCGACGGTCCATCGGGCGTCGTCCTCGCTCTTGAACTTGGACAGCTCGATCGCCGCGGCCAGCTTGCCCTTCACCGCGTCGCAGTCGTTGTACTCCTCGCCGTCCTCGCGGGACGAGTAGCACTCCTCGATGGTCCAGCCGTCGGCCTTCAGGCGGGCCTCGATGTCCTTGTCGGACCACTCGGCGAACTTGTTCGAGCCCGCCGCGGCCGGGGTGGCGGCCCGGTCGGTCGAGGGGGTGACCGAGAGCTCGTTGGTCTCGGTGGCGCCGCCGCCGCAGGCGAGTCCGAAGCCGACGAGGCCGACGACGAGGCCGGCGCGGGTGAGGGTAGAGCGCATGGGATCCTCCAGGGTGCGCGTGGTTATCGCGCCCAGGACATGCCTGCGTTCTGGCTGGATCCGCTCTTCGCTCGAGAGGGTCGGCCGGCGGTCGGCCGGGGGGCTCAGAGCACCAGGGTCGAGTCGATCGCCGTGAACACCTGACCCATGGCCTCGCCGCGGCTCATCGCCGTGATGACGGTGCGCTTGGGCACGCCGACGATGAAGGCGCTGTCGTCCATCAGCACCAGGCTCTCCTGGGCCCCCTTCTCGGCCAGGCGCGTCACCCCCTCGTTCAGGCGCGCCATCGCGCCCTCGTCGAGCTCGATCCCCCGGCTCTCCAGCCGCGCCCTGGCGTGGCGGCTGAAGCGCACGTCGGGGGCTGACTCCTGAGCGATCTCAGGGGTCTCCAGCTGCCCGAGCAGATCCTCGAAGGCGCTGCCGAAGTCCTGGTGCTGCAGGTTGCGTGGCCTCGCCTGGGTCGGTTGGACCCGGCCTGCGCCGCCGACCGCCAGGTCCAGGGGGCTCACGCCTCGTCCTCGGCCACGGCGGTGTCGTCGGTGCCGTCAGCGCCCTCGACGTCCACGTCCTCCTCAGCCACCTCGGCCTCGGCCGTCGTGAGCCGCACCAGCGCGCTCAGGTCCACGGAGATGCCGTTGACCGAGGGCTCGGGCGAGCCGCTGCTGAAGTCCATCTCGTCGATGACGCCGTGGATGAGCTCGGTGATCTCGACGTCCTCGCCCTCCGAGTCCACGCCGGTGACGTCGAAGCTGTAGGTGCCGGCCTCGACGGGCTGCCCGTCGTTGTCCGTGCCGTCCCAGGTCCAGCTGCTCTCGCCCTCGTCGACGGCGCCGATCTCGCCGCTGTACACGACGCTGCCGTCCTCGTCGTAGATCGTGATGGTGGAGGTGCTGGTCGTGCTCTCGGCGTCGAACATCAGCTCCTGGCTCTCGCCGTCGAAGGCGAAGGTGTCGCCCTGGGCCACCACGCTCTGGCCGACGAGGTCCACCATGGCCGCGTTGTTGAGGCTGTTGATGCCCAGGCTGACGGACTGGAACATCGTGTTCAGCCCCATGAGCTGCTCCAGGCTCGAGAAGGTCGCCAGCTGGGCGATGAACTCCTCGTTGGCCATGGGGCTCAGCGGATCCTGGTTCTGCATCTGCGTGGTCAGCAGACTCATGAAGGCCTCGCGGTCGAGATCCTGTCCGCCGTAGGTGCTGGTGTTCGCCGCGTCCAGCGCGCTGGCATCCGAGACGCCGCTGACTCCAGAGATGCTGCTCATGAGAGCCTCCTGCATGACCACTCGGATCTCTGACGGGGAACTTGAGGGTCAGGCCGTCAGATCGACCAGACCGCGGCCACGCCGAGCGCCTCGGGGCTCGGGAGGGCCCTCCGGGGCGCGACGATCCTGGCCGCGGGTGGGCTTGGGAGGGCGGGTGGGCCCGTTGGACCGCTGCCGCTCCCGCTGCTGGAGATCGCTCAGCTCGAAGCCGGAGCGGGCCAGCTCGTCGCGGAGCTCGGGTCCGATCTCGAGCAGGGGCTCGAGGGCCTCGGCCGTACCGTCCAGCGTGACCTCCACGGTGTCGCCATCCCGGCGCACGGTCACCTCCAGGTCGTCGTCCACCTTGAGCCGGACCTCCTGGGGTGCGGACGCTTTGATCTCTGGCAAGCTGTTGAGATCGTTTAGATCATCAGGCAGGCTGGAGACCTCGGCCTCCGGCGCGGGCTGGCCATCCTCGGCCTGCGCCTCCAGGCTGGCGCCGCCCTCGGCCGTCGGAGCACGGGGCGTCGCTGGGCTCGCGGTGCGCGAGGTGTGCGCAGCGTTCGCGGTCTTGGCCCGAGGACGCGCCGAGGTGGGGGCGTCGGTAACGCTCGGCGCGGGCTCGGGCGACTCGGTGTCCTCGGACTCAGCCTCGTCGTCCGAGGCCGCGGGCCAGCGCGAGTCGACCGCCAGGCCCGGCTTCGCGGGCGGGGTCTGGGGGCGGGCCTGGGCCTCGAAGATCCGGCGGCTGGAGATCACCTCGACCTCGGGTGCCAGCTCGGGCTCGTCGGGCTCGGGGGGCTGCAGGATCGGGTCGGGCTGGGCGAGCGCTGGCGGCCGGGGCGTCACGGCTGGCGCCTCGGTCGTGGTCGGGGGCCTGGGCTCTACGAGCTGGGCGCCAGCCGTCCGTATAAGCGGAACGATCTCAGTGGCCTGAGCTGCCTCCTTGGCTTCTTGCCAGGCGCTGGGTGGGCCCGGTTCGATCGGCTCGGCGGGCTCCATCGGCGCGGCCAGGAAGAGGGCGGTGCGCTCGAGCGCGCGCACCGGATCCGGCTCGTCTGAGAGCGGCGGAGCCGGCTTGATCCCCTCGAACTCGACCGGAGGCCGGGTCTCGGGCAGGCTCGGCGCGCTCGAGAGGAGTTGAACGATCTCAAGTGGTTCGATCAGCTCAAGGGGCGCTGCGGGCGGGCCGTCGGGGACGAGGTCGGCCGGGGACTGCTCCAGCGAGAGCATCAGCTCCTGGAAGGGCGACGGGGTCTGCTCTCCCTCGAGCGGGATGCTGACGAAGAGGTCTCCGAGCGTGATCGGCGGGAGCAGGTTCACGGCAGCCTCTGCAGCGTGGGCAGGGTCAGGCCCTCGGCCAGCTTGGCCGCCTTGTTGGGCTCCATCGAGGCCAGCGCCTTGCCCGCCTTCGCGGGGTTCATCTTGTCCAGCACCTCGACCGCGAGGTCCTGGTCCAGCTCGGAGAGCAGGGCGGCGGCCTGGGCGCTGCGCATCGACTCGGTCATCTTGACCAGGCCTCGGACGCGCCGCTGACGCTCCTCGTCGCCCTCGTCGAGCAGGGTCTCGATCTCGCCGCGGAGGGTCTCCAGCTCCGTGAGGCGCCCTTGGAGCTCCTCCTCGACCCGGCGCAGCTCGGCCTCGCGCGCCTCGATGCTCTTCTCGCGGCGCTCGAGCGCGCGCTCCTGGGTCTTCAGCGCGTCCAGGATGTGCTGCATCCCTCGGCTCTCGCCCTGGGGCCAGGTCAGGCCCTCGCTGCTGATGTCCGGCCCCGCGGGTGGATCGTCCGCGGCCTCGGCCTTGCAGCCGAGCCAGCCCGCGAGCAGCAGCAGGGTCAGGCTCACGCGGCGTTCCGCAGCCAGAGGTCGCGGCGGATCTCGTCCATCTCGCGCTCCTCGCTCCGGCGCAGCTCCAAGGCCTCCTCCTCCCCGCGGGCCTCTCGCATCAGCCGCACGACCTCGGACTCCCGGGCCTTCACGGAGACCTCGTCCCGGCGCTTCTCCACCTGGCGCTCCGTCTCGGCCAGGAAGGCGCGCTCGCGTCGCTCGAGCATCTCCATGCGCAGGCGGAAGGCGTGGTACTGGGCCAGCTCGGCGGGGTCGACCTCGCTCACGTCCTTGCGGGCCTCGTCGATGCGGTCGCCCACCTCGCGGAGTCGCTGCTCCTGGCTGGTGTGGGCGCTCTGGGCCTTGGCCAGGTCCAGGCGGGCCAGGCGCTTGTCGTGGTCGCGAAGGCGCTGAATGCGGTCCAGGGTTCTCATTCCACTCCCGAGCTGAGCTCACCGAACCCGTCGGACCCGACCGCGCCGCGCTTGAGCCTCGATAGACTGGGTCGATGAGCTGGGCCGCCCATGAGCGGATCCTGGCTCGCCACAGGAGGAGCTGCAGCGGATGCTGGGACTACGCATCGCAGGCACGGGGAGCTTCCTGCCCGGGCCGCCCGTGCCGAACTCGGTGCTCGAGGCGGAGTCCGGGGGAGCCTTCGAGGCGGCCTGGGTCGAGCAGTGGACGGGCATCCGGACTCGCCATCGCGCGGGCCCGCGAGACAGCGTGGCCTCGCTGGCGGCCGAGGCCTCGAGCCGCGCTCTGGACGCTGCGGGCATCGCGGCCTCGGACCTGCGCCGCATCCTGCTGACCACCAGCACCGGCGGGGATCGGCCTGGACCGGCCACCGCGCTGGATCTGCAGGCCCGACTGGGCACGAGCTGCCTGGCCATGGACATCGCCAACGGCTGCCACGGCTTCATGACGGCCCTGGACCTGGGGGCCAGGCTGGTGGCCACGGGCGAGGCGCCGGTGCTGATCGTGGCCTCGGAGCTGCTCACGAGACACCGCCTGGACCCTGGGGATCGGCGTGTCTTCCCGCTCTTTGGCGACGGCGCCGCGGCGGTGGTGTTGGACGCGCCCCGTGCCGAGGGAGGGCTGCTGTCCTCGGTGCACGCCAGCCGGGGGGAGCACCTGCGAGCGCTGTTCTGTCCGGGCCTGGACGACCCCGAGGTGGTCGACGGCGCCACCATCCGCTTCCTGGCTAGCGGGCGCGAGATGAAGCGCTACGTCGAGGAGCTGCTGCCCGGCCTGGTGCTGCAGGCGATGGCCGAGGCAGGCGTGGGGCCCGCAGACATCGACTGGCTGGTCCCGCACCAGCCCAACGCGGCCTGGATCGTCCAGCTCGCGGCCCTGCTGGGCGTCCCCGTCGAGCGGGTGCCGATCGTGGTGGATCGCAGCGCCAACCTGCCCACCGCGATGGTGCCGCTCGGCCTGGACCAGCTCTGGCGCTCGGGCCGAGTGCGTCCCGGCCAGCTCATCCTGAGCTTCGGTCTGGGCGCGGGCATCAGCTTCGGGGCGACGGTGCTGCGTGTCGACTGACGCTCCGGGCGGCCCCGACCCCAGGCTGCTCGCCCGCTGGTCGCGGTGGATGGCCGGGCGGGCCGAGCTCCACGACTACCGGATCTTCGGCCTCGACCACCTGCCCGAGGGGCCGGCGATCCTGGTCGGCTACCACGGCCGCCCCAGCCTGGACGCCTTCCTGCTGGGGCTGCACCTCTACAACAGCCAGGGCCTGCTCCCCCGTGGCATCGGCCACGACACGCTCTTCGGGCTGGGGGCGCTGGGGCGGCTCTGTCGAGGCCTGGGCATGGTGCCCTCGAGCGAGGTCGAGGCGCTGGCGGCGGCGGGCGAGCGCATCCTGGTCCTGCCCGGTGGGACCCGGGAGTTCCTGCGCCCCAGCAGCCTTCGCTACCGCACGGACTGGGGCGGACGAGCGGGCTTCGCCAGGCTGGCGATCCGCCACCGCCTGCCCATCGTGCCCTTCGCGAGCACCGGCGTGGACGACCTCTACACGATGATCGGCCTGGACGTGCACGCCAGCAAGCGGGTCTTCGGGACCGACGTCATCCCGCTGATGTGGGGCTTCGGGCGGGGAGGGCTGCCGTGGCCGGCCCCCGAACGGCGCGTGCGGATGCGCCAGTGGATCGGGGCTCCGATAGCCCCGCCGGCCTCGCTCGAGCAGGCCGGAGGGCTGGCCTCCCAGGTGGAAGAGGCTGTCCAGGCCCTGCTCGATGCTGGCCTCGCGCGGCTCCCCGGCCCCTCGGGGGGCGTAGTCTTCCAGCCTTGCGAGGTGGTAGGGACATGATCGGAACACACGCCCTGGTCTTGGGCTGCAGCGTCGGGGCAGGCGGGGCGAGCGCGCGGGCCCTGGCCTCGGCGGGGCTGAGCATCATCGGCCTGCACCGCGGCAACCACGGCGAGGCGGCCCAGGACCTGCGGCAGCACT
>CALGIB010000839.1 GCA_937915955.1 uncultured Pseudomonadota bacterium | reverse complement strand
GCCTGGGCGCCGCCATCGGCCTGCTGCTGTACTTCTACGGCATCGCCGCGGTGGTCTTCCTGGGGGCCGAGATCGACGCGCTGAACTACGCTCGGCGCCGAGAGCGCAACCAGCCCGAGGACGACCGCATCCGCCTCCTCGTGTAGGCGAGCGCCAGCAGCGCCGGCAGGAACAGCGCCGGGGGGCTCGCGCCCGTCGAGCAGCCGCAGGCCCGGCCCAAGTCGACGCGCACCGAGTAGGCGACCGGCTCGCCCTGGCTCGAGGCGGCCACCAGCCAGGCCTCGCCAGGCTCCACCAGCCAATCGCCGCTCCGCAGCGGGACCGGCTCGCCCTTGACCAGCACCGCCACCTCGGCGTCCCCCTCGAAGCGCACGCGGAGGTCGCCCTCGCCCGTCCAGACGTGATGCCGCGAGGCCAGTCCGGGCAGCTCCCAGTCCTCCCAGTCGCCCTCCTCGAGGGGCTCGATCCGCCGGTCCTGGTCCGCGAAGCGCTCGCGCAGCTGCTCGTGGGCAGCGAGGTAGGCGGGGCCCTCGGGGAAGTCCAGCTGCGCGCCCCGCAGCGCGAAGCCGGCGAACAGCCGTGGGAGGTCAAGCTGGCTGGCCAGCACCTCGATCGGGTCGGGGTGGTCGGCCTCGGTCCACAGCGCGAGCACAGCCTCGGGGCCCTCCTCGAGCTCGAGGTGCTCCAGGAAGAGGAAGCCGCCGTAGGCGTGGTAGGGCTCCAGCGCGACCCCGTCCGGGTACTGGAAGTCGTCCAGCGGCAGGTCCGGAAAGAAGGTCCAGCCGAAGGCGTAGTCCACAGCCTGGGTGTCCGAGGGGTGCACGTGCAGGTCCACCCAGGTCGCGGTCGCCTCCCAGAGCCAGGCCGCCGGCTCGCCGGTGCCGTAGACATAGGGGCCGTCGACGCCGTCCTGCAGCAGGTGGTTGAGCTCGTGCGCGGTCGTGAAGCCGCGGTTGCCCTCCAGGTCGGCCACCGTCTCGGCCGAGAGCACCAGCATGGGGTGCCCTTCGTCGTCGCGGGCGTAGTAGCCGCGGGCTCCCCGCGCTCCGGGCGCGCTCGGGGCGGAGTCGGCGACGTAGACGTTCAGCTTCCAGTCCGCGGCCTCGGTCGGCTCGGGGAAGCCCAGCTCCTCCACCTCGACCTGCCAGCCCAGCTCCAGCTCGTCCAGGCAGGCCTGGGCGTCCTCGGCCAGCACGCCCTCGCCCCAGCGCAGCACGAAGTGCTCGGAAGGCAGCGCCTCGGCCAGCCCATAGGGATCCCGCGTGTCCTGGGCCAGGGCGGAGGCGATCCAGAGCAGCATCAGGGGGCCCGGAGGCGCTCGAGCAGATCGTCGATCAGCCTCAGGCTCATGCCCCAGATGAAGCAGCCGTCCAGCCGTACGCAGGGCATCGGCCAGGGCTGCCCCTGCAGGGAGTACTCGAAGGTGTCGCGGCCCTCGCCCGCCAGGAGGCGGTCCAGAGCGAACCAGTGCACCGAGGCGACCTCGTAGTTGGGCCTCAGCAGTGGGACCTGCGCCACGCCGAAGACGTGGGCGTGCACGTAGTGGACGCGGCCCCGGGCCCGGAACGGGGTCTTCAGCGGGCTGAGCTCGCCCAGGTGATCGGCCACGGCCAGATCCAGCGCCAGCTCCTCGCGACTCTCGCGCAGCGCGGTGGCCCGAGGATCCGGGTCCTCGGGATCGCAGCGCCCGCCCGGGAACGCCATGTGGCCTGACCAGGGGTCGCTCTCGTGCTCGGCCCGCTTGATCATCAGAAGCTCGGGGGCAGACCGCCTCGCGCGCAGGACCAAGGCGACCGAGGCCCTCGTGAAGGGCGGAACCGGCTCACTCGGCGCGGCGCTGGAGTGCAGGGCGATGGCATCGCGAATCCGCGCCATGCAGTGCCCAGACCCCTGCGTCACTCGTAGAGACCCAGCCCGAAGCGCTCCCAGCGGAACTGCCCGAACAGCGGCATGGCGTTCGGCCCGTCGTAGCAGGCGTCGTAGGACAGCCAGATGAAGTGGGCCTTGCCCTTGATGTTCTCGAGCGGGACGAAGCCCCAGACCCGCGAGTCCGCGCTGTTGTCCCGGTTGTCGCCCATCGCGAAGACGTGCCCCTCGGGCACGGTGGTGGCGGGGTAGTTCGCCAGGCTGCTGCGACCGTAGGCGGTCGAGTTCAGGATCCAGTGCTCCTGTCCGTCCAGCTCCTCGCGGTAGGCCTTGACGGTCTCCTCGCGGCAGGAGTCGTCCTTGAAGACGACCTGCTCGACGTAGGTGCGGGTCTGCACCTCGTCGTTGACGTAGAGCACGTTGTCCTTGACCTGAACGGTGTCGCCGGCCGTCGCGACGATGCGCTTGATGTAGTCCAGCTTCGGGTTGGGCGGGTACTCGAAGACCACGACGTCGCCGGGGGCCGGCTCGCCCGTGCTGAGCAGCTTGAGCTTGGTGAACGGCAGCCGCAGCTCGTAGCTGAACTTGGTGACCATGATGTGGTCGCCGATCTCCAGGGTGGGCACCATCGACCCTGAGGGGATGCGGAAGGGCTCGATGACCGAGCTCCGGATGGCCAGGACCGCGATGATGGCGGGTCCCCAGGTCTTGAGCACGTCCCAGAAGGACTCGACGCCGCCGCCTGGACGGTCCTCGTCGTAGTCCAGCAGGTCGTCTTTGTCCTTGGCCATGCGGCCGCTCCTCCAGGGCTTCGAGCCGCCCCCTAACGTGCCGGGCTGTACGTGAAGACCCGCCGCTTTACTTCGGCTCGTCGGGGCTCTCGAGCTCCAGCGTCGTGACCCCGGCGAGCACCCGGGCGTTGGTGCTGCGGACCATCCTGGAGAGGTGATGCAGCAGCCGCCACATGAGCTTGGTCGCCAGCGTCGAGTCCTGGCGGACCAGGCGGAGGAAGTCGTTGCGGGACATGACGAGGAAGCGCGAGGGCGAGGTCGTGCGCACCGTCGCCGAGCGCCGGGGCGAGTCGATGAAGGACATCTCCCCGAAGTAGGCGGGCGGCTCGAGGCGGGCCAGGCTGACCCCGCCCCGGGTGATCTCCACGCCGCCGCTCTCCAGGATGAAGGCCTCCTTGCCCAGGTCGTCCTCCTGGAACAGGAGCGTGTCCGCTGGCACCTGGCGGGGCTCGCAGAGGGCCGCGACCTGGACCAGCTCGCGGTAGGTGCAGAAGCTGAACAGGTCGCATCGGCGCAGCACGTCGATGTGGTGCGTGGGCGCCTCGCTGGGCTGCTCCGAGGCCACGACCTCGGCCCGCAGGGTCAGCATCGTGATGTTGTCGCGCCCGCCGCGGGTGTTGGCCAGGGCCACGAGCTGCTCGCAGCCGCCGTCCGCGCCGTCCGCCGCCGGCCCGACCAGCTCACTGCCGCCGATGTAGCCGTGCAGGCCGTCGCTGCAGAGCACCAGCGCGTCCCCCGGACCCAGGTCCACAGGCAGCAGGTCGACCAGCACCGAAGGGAAGACCCCCAGCGCCCGGGTGATGACGTTCTTGTTCCGAGCCCGACGGGCCTCGTCCGGCGTGATCAGGCCCTCGCGGATCTGCTGCTGGATGAGGCTGTGATCCTCGGTGACCTGGTGGGCCTCGCCGTCCCGCACCAGGTAGATGCGGCCGTCGCCGACGTGGGCGGTGAAGGCCGTTCCGCCCGAGACGAGCACCGCGTCCAGGGTCGTGCCCATCCGGCCACCGTCCCCGGTCAGGGCCGTCGAGGCCTCATAGATCTCGCCGCAGGCCCGCTGGACCGCGTTCTGGAGGAGCGCGGCGACCGCCGCAGCGGTGGAGGCGCTGCCCGCGCGGTTGTGCAGCTCGAGGGCGCGGCGACCGGCCTGAACCGCCTCGCGCACGACCGAACAGGCCAGGGCCGAGGCCACCTCGCCGCGCTTGAAGCCGCCCATGCCGTCGCAGACAACGTAGAGGCCCAGCGAGGTGTCCAACAGGTAGCTGTCCTCGTTGTGCTTGCGAACGCGCCCGACCTCGGAGACGGCCCAGCTCTGGAGATCGAAGGGCTGGCTCATTCAGGATCCTGGGCGTGGGTCTGCAGCTCGGACAGGCGACCGCTGGTGCTGCGCAGGCTCGCGGAGAGCCGAAGCAGCATGTTCCAGAGCACCTTCACCGCGAGCGTGGGGTCGCGCTTGAGCAGAGAGAAGAAGGCGGCCCGCGTGATGAGCAGGACCTCGGCCTCGTCCTGGACGCGGACCGAGGCGCTGCGCTCGGGCTGATCGAGCATCGACATCTCGCCGAAGTTCGCGCCGGGCCCCAGCGTCGCGATGACCTGCTCGTCCACCATCACCTCGACCGTGCCCTGCACGAGCAGGAACAGGCCCTGGCTGCGGTCGCCCTGGCGGAAGACGTAGTTGCCGGCCCGGTAGCGCGTGGGCCGCGTGATGCCGGCGATGGCCAGCAGCTCGCGCTCGGTGCAGTAGGCGAAGAGAGGGATGCGGGCCAGGGTCGTCAGGCGGCCGTTGGGCTGGCGCGCCTGGGCGCTGGAGGGCCCGATCGTCACCAGGCCGAGGGCGATGTCCTGGGACACGCCGCCGTCTCGGGCGTGGCCGATGAGGCGGGCGGTGAGGCCGTCGGGGTCCGGGTCGGTGGCCGCCTCGCGGATGGCCAGGTCGTCCAGGGCCCGGTGGATGAAGGGCCCGGAGACCAGCAGGCGGTCCCCTTCGGCCAGCTGCAGGCTCATGGTCTCGACCTCGACCTGGGCCAGGCGGCCCAGCGCCCGGGACAGCGGCTGCCTGGGGCGTGCGACCGCGTCCAGGCCAGTCAGGGAGTCCAGGGTGTCCTCGCCCTCGGTGTGGTCCTGCGTCAGCTTGTGGGCCAGGCCCTTGCGGAGCAGGTCGATGCGCCCGTCGCCGACGTGCGCGAGGAAGCACTCCTGGCCGGCGATCCAGACCAGGTCCAGGGTGACGTCGAGCCGCACCTTGCGCCGCCGCTTGAGGGCGTCGATCTCCCGGCTGGCCAGGTTGGCCGCGGTCCGAAGCACCTCGAGCAGGGCCTCGTGCTCGGCCTCGCTGCCCTCGAATCCGTCCAGCTTGTCCCGGTGCTTGTGGCAGTGGGCATGGGCGGTGTCCAGGACCAGCTGGGCCGCAGCGCCTACCAGCTCCTGGTGCAGCTCGACCGGCTCGGCCACGGCGTAGCTGACCGCGCAGAGGCCCAGCTCCGCGTCGTGCCGCGACGACGCGGCCGGCCGAGCGGTGGCCTGGGCCGTGTGGACGACCGCGTGCGTGCTGACTTGCATGGCTGACTTCCGGTTCGTCCGAGCGCGGATGTTATCTGATCGGCCGTGCGCAGGCTGTCCCCCCTTCTGGCCATCGAAGCGGCCGCGCTCGCCCTGTGGCTGGGCCTGGCCGGCTGGCTCCTGCTGAGCGAGGACACGGCGGGCGAGCTGCGCCCTATCGACCCCGCGGCCCTCCAGGCCGGACCCGCGGCCGAGACCTGGTTCGGCATCTACTTCCAGGACCAGAAGGTCGGCTACGCCGTCCAATCCGAGAGCCCGACCGCCGACGGGGGCCGCCTGCTGCGCAGCCGCTCCGCCTTCGAGGTCGCGGCCTTCGGCGAGATCAAGCGCATCGTCACGGCGAGCGATGCGCTGGTCGATCCCCAGGGTCAGGTCAGCCGCTTCGACTTCTTCATGGAGTCCGACCCGGTCCGCATCCTGGCCCGGGGCGAGGTGCAGGACGATCAGATCATCATGGAGCTGGTCCAGGCGGGCGAGCTCCAGACGCTGACCCTGCCCATCGACGAGCGGCCCCAGATCCAGATGTCCGTCTCGGCCTGGATCGCCGACCGCGAGCAGGACCTCGCGATGGGCCAGGTCTTCGAGCTGCCCTACTTCGACCCGGTCACCATGGCCACGCAGACCATGCGCCTGGAGATCGAGGACGTCGAGCTGGTCGGCTCCGAGGAGGCCTACTGGGTCCAGCGCTCCGTGGGCGACATCGAGACGCGCTTCCTCATCACGCCCTCCGGAAAGGTGCTGCGCGAGGAGTCGGCGCTGGGCTTCGCCATGGTCGCCGAGACCCGGGAGCAGGCCGAGACCATGCCGACGGGCGTGGAGCCGGTGAACATCATCGCGCTCAGCGCCGTGCAGCTCACCGGCGGGCAGCTGCACCAGCCCAGGAGGACGCGCGTCCTGAGCCTGGTGGTCCACGGCGTCGAGGCCGAGAAGCTCCGCGACGAGCCGCCCCTGCAGCGGATCGTGGGCGACACCGTGACGGTCACCACCCCCCTGCTCGTCGAGCTGCCGGCGGACCTGCCCAAGGCCGAGACCGACCCCGCGCTGCAGCCCTGGCTGGGCAGCACCCTCTTCATGCCGCTGGACCACCCCGACATCCAGGACAAGGCCAGAGACGTCATCGGCGACGTGCGGACGCGCCGCGAGGCGGTCCAGGTGCTGGTGGACTGGGTCTACGGCTACCTGATCAAGGCCCCGACGATGGGCGTGCCCAACGCGCTGGAGATCCTGCAGGTCGGCCAGGGCGACTGCAACGAACACACGGCGCTGTTCGTGGCGCTGGCGCGTGCCCAGGGCATCCCCTCGCGCGTCGCGGCGGGCCTGGTCTACTCCGACAGCATCGGCGACGACGGGGCCTTCTACTACCACGCCTGGCCCGAGGTCTACTTCGGCCCCGAGGCCGGCTGGGTGCCCGTCGATCCCACCTTCGGTCAGTTCCCCGCGGACGCCACGCACGTCAAGGTGGTCGAGGGCGACCTCGATAGGCAGGTCGAGATCATGGGCGTCATGGGCCGGCTCAGCTTCGAGCTGGTCGAGGCGCGGTAGGCTTCGCCGTGATCAAGACCCAGGGCATCGAGAAGCGCTACCAGAAGTTCCAGGCGCTCCAGCCGCTGGATCTGCACGTCCGCGAGGGCGAGGTGTTCGGCTTCCTCGGTCCCAACGGCGCTGGCAAGACCACGACCATCCGCATCCTCTCCGGGGTCCTGCCCCCCACCGCCGGGCGGATCTGGATCGACGGCGTCGACCTGATCGACGACCCGGTCCGCGCCAAGGCCCGCGTGGGCTACATCCCCGACCGCCCCTACCTGTACGAGAAGCTGACGGCGCGGGAGATCCTGCAGTTCGTCGGCGGCCTCTACGGCC
>CALGIB010000838.1 GCA_937915955.1 uncultured Pseudomonadota bacterium | reverse complement strand
CAGCGGCCCCGGGTGCTGGATCGGCTCGGCTGGATGGCGCGGGCGTGGCTGCCAGGCATGGCCCTGCTGCTGCCGCTCTTGGCGACGCGCATGCGCGCCGCCGACCACGCCGCGGCCTTCTCGCAGCTCCCGGACGCCCTCGCCGACATCGACGCCGCGCGGCTGGACTTCGCGCTGTCCGCTGCGACCAGCCTGCCACCGGGCCGCCTGGTCGCCTTGAGTGAGCATCCGGGCGAGGTCCTCGGCTCGCTGCTGGTGCTGGCGCTCCTCACGACTTGGTTCCTGGTGCAGGGCCGCCGGCAGCTGGTCTGGCCCGTACTGCTGATCGGCGCCGGGCTGGCCTCGGTGGGCGGCTGGCTCGCCCCCGGCTGGGACGTCTCGGACGGCTGGCTGCCGCTCCCGCTGGCCTGGGCGCAGGCCTGGATCCCCGGACTGGACGGCATCACCCGTCCGCAGCGCTTCCTGGTCTTCGCGGCGCTGGCCCAGTCCATCATGCTGGGCGTGCTCTGGACCGAGCTCGAGCAGCGGTGGTCTCCGGCCGTCCGATGGAGCGCCGCTGCGGCCCTGGGCCTCACCCTGCTGCTCCTGCCCTGGGCCCAGGGCGTCGCGCCGCTGAAGCGCAGCCCCTGGGAACCTCCAGGCTGGATCGAGGCCATTGACCAGCCGGGCGCCGTCATCGCCGTACCCCTGGGCTGGTCGGACCGAGGCGCGATGTGGCAGCCCCTGCACGGCCAACCCATCGCCGGCGGACCGGGCGAGGTCCAGGCCTACGCCTCCAACAGCCCGACGCGCCAGATGTACGAGGAGCGCGCTGAGCTGCGGCCCCTCTGGCTCGTCGAGGACGCTCGGCTGAGCGAGGTCGAGCTGCGGCGGCTGCAGCAGACGGGCGCCCGCTGGGTGGTGGTGGACGCCAAGCTCGTCGACCTGGTCGTCGAGAGCGAGCGCGATCTGCAAGCCTGGTCCCTGCCCGTACTGGTCACGCGGATCGACGAGGCCCTGGGGCCGCCGGTCTACGACAAGGACCAGGTCCGTGTGTACCGAATCCCCGTGTTAGGCGAGGCCCCGTGACGTACCTGCTCCACCTTGGCACCGCCTGGGCCTCCGACGGGAGCGTCCGCATCACCGACGTCGCGACGTGGGGGCTGCTCATCCTGCTCGCGCTGGCCATCGCGGCCGGAGCGAGGCTGCTGCAGCGCTGGGTGAGCGGGCGCCTCGAGCCGCTGATGAGCAGCATCCACGAGCGTCAGCAGCGGCCAGCCAGGCTCCTCCCCTGGGTCACCTCGGCCGCTCTGGACGAGCTGCTCCCAGGCCGCCTGCACCACCACGCCCGGGGCCCCGAGGGGCTCGCGCCCCTGGTCCAGACGCTGCTCGAGGCGGGCTACACGGTGGCCGTCGGCGGAGTCGATCTGCTGGCCTGCGAGCT
>CALGIB010000837.1 GCA_937915955.1 uncultured Pseudomonadota bacterium | reverse complement strand
AGGTAGGTCTCGGTGCCCGTGCCGCTTCGGTCCCAGTAGTACATGCCGAAGAGCTCGATCCGGGCGGGCTCGGAGGTGTAGGCGAAGCTGCCGCCGAACAGGTCGGCGTCGTTCCACTCGTCCTCGTCGTTCATCAAGAGACCCTTGGGGTTCTTGGTCGAGTTGAGGCCCTCGCTCATCTTGGCCCAGTAGGCCGTGACGCCGATGGGGGCCTCGGGGTTGACCATGATCTGTACGCCGTCGGCGTCCTGGTCCAGGACCAGCTTGTGTCCGGCGCCGTAGTACATGCGACCGGCCTGGACCTTGACGGGCACCCTCGGCACGTTCACCCAGGCGTAGGCGTGGTCTACGTGCACGCCGTAGTTCGTGTCCTTGTTCCGGAACATCGAGTAGGGGTTGTAGACCGTGGTGGCTGTGGTCACGCCGTCTTCGTCGGTGGCCACGCCGGTCTCGACGTTCGGGTCGTTGTCGACGCCCCACCAGCCCTGAGCCAGGTCCATGCGGGCGACCACGCCGTAGTCGTCCTTGGAGAACGTGGGCGCGACGCGCAGCATCTGCACCACGTAGTCCGCGTCGTTGAGCGGGTGGTCCTTGCCCAGCAGGAAGTTGTGCTGGTTGAGGGCCCAGATGGCGTAGACGCCGTGGACCTCGAAGGGAGGGGGTGCGGCGGCGGCGTCCTGGGCGTTGGCGGAGGACAGCAGGAGTGACGTGAGGAGCAGCATGGTGCATCTCCGAGGGGTGTGCCGGGGCTTCGGCGGGAGCGCGCGACCCGAAGGTCGAACTCAACGGACTCCGGCATCTGCAAACGACGTGCCGACCTGGGGTGGCCTCCAGGTGGCTTCGCCGCGACGATCCGGGGCATCTGTCACCGAGATCTGTGCGACTTCACCCAAGCTGTGCGCGGCCCTCCTCGGCGATCTCCTCGGAACTCCACGGAGGGTCGAGCTCCAGGTCGACCTCGGCGTACAGACCGTGCGCGGCCAGGGTCTCCTCGACCTCCTGGAAGAGGCGGCCGGCCACGGGGCAGCCCGGCGTGGTCAGGGTCATCGTGATCGTCGCCTGGTCGCCGTCCAGCTGGACCCTGCGCACCAGGCCCAGCGTCACGATGTCCAGGCCAGCCTCGGGGTCCATGACGGTCCGCAGGGCGTCGAGCACCGCGCCCTCCAAGCCCTCGGCCCGGTAGATGGCGATGGGCCGCTCGGGCTCGGACATCAGCTCCTTGAGGCGGTCGAAGATGCTCACGGGGTGCTCCAGGGTTCAGGCGGCGCCCATGCCGGGCAGGGCGGCTCGAGCGCGTCGAGCCCGCCACAGCCCCGCGACGGCTCCGAGGAAGGCGGTCAGGGCGGCCAGGGCGGCCAGCGCCCCCAGGCCAGCGCCCAGGCGAGCCAGCCACCACTCGGTGAGCAAGCCGGCCACGAGCAGGGCTCCGGCGAGGAGGCTGCCCAGCACGGCCGAGGAGGCCAGAGCGCCAGAGAGGGCGGGCGCGTCGGGCAGGGGCCCTCCCAGGCCCTCGGTGCTGTGCGCCCAGGCCAGGAAGGGGCCGATCTTCAAGGCGACGCCGCGCAGGAAGGGCAGCGCCAGCAGGCTCAGGCCCGCCGCGACGAGCAGAGGCCCGGGCAGCCAGGGCGCGGCCAGGCCCAGCAGGGCGAGCAGGGCGAGCGCGCCCATCGCCAGCCTCAGGCCGGGCTCCAGCCGCCGCTTGACCCGCCTGCGCAGGGCCTCGAGCAGGGCGAGCGCGGCGAGGAGGGCCCCCGCTCCCCACAGCGGCGCCCAGGCCAGCGCGAGGCCGCCGAACCACAGCAGCAGAGCCGGGGCGAACAGCCAGCGGCGGGGCTCCGGGGCGATCGAGAACATGGGCAGCAGGAGGCTGCCCAGGCCGAGGCCCCAGCCTCCGACCCAGCCGGCCATGAGCAGGCCCGCGTGACGCCCGAGGCCGCCGAGGTGGTCGTCCAGCAGGGGGTGGCCCACCCGCGCCAGGTAGAGCGCGCCGCCCAGGGCCAGGCCCGCCCAGAGGGACAGCTCCGCGCCGATCAGCCACAGGCGTGAGAGCGGTCGGACCTGAGCGCCCAGCAGCTCGGGCAGGACCAGCAGCGAGCGCGCCAGCAGCGCCGTGATGGCCAGGCCGGCGCCCACCAGCCCCAGCCAGGGCCAGCGCAGGAAGCCCACCAACATCAAGGGGATGGCGCTGATCAGGAGCACGTTCAGGGGCCCGGAGAGGCGCTGGAACCAGCTCGAGGCGGGCTTGGCCGTGAGCACGGGCACGAGCTGCCAGCCCACACCCTGGATGGCCAGCGCCAGCACCCCCAGCGTGACCAGGTGGACCGCGGCAAGCAGCCCGGTGTTGCCGAACCAGGCCTGCAGGTCGACCCGCTCCTGGGCCGCGATCAGCAGCCAGGCGCCGGCCTCGGCCAGCATGGTCAGGGCCAGGGGCAGGAGCACGCGCGGCCAGGGGGTGAGCTGCTCAGGGCGCATCGGCCGGCTGGATCTCGATGCGCACGTGGCCCTCTTCCTGGTGGACGGTCCAGCCCAGGCCGCGCTCGGTGAGGCGGGGGTAGAGCAGCGCCGGCTCCCGGTCGTGCAGGATAGTCAGCTGGTCCCGGACCAGGATGGTGGCCATGGCCATGCGCAGCGGCTGCGGGGGCTCGAGCCCTCGCAGGTCCAGCACGCCGTCGGCGAAGCGCTCGCCGGGGTCGACGGCGGTGATGTCGTCCTCGGCCGGGGGCCGCCAGAATGAGGCCACGCAGTCGCCGTCCTGCCAGGCCACGTGGTGCTCCCAGCCGCGCTTGCCCAGCAGCGAGCGCAGCGGAGCGGGCTCGAAGGGCATGCGCAGGGAGATCACCTCGCCCACGGCGAGGCGCCGGAGCGCGTCCATGATCGTGGGGAAGGGCTCGCGGCCGGCGGCCAGCATGGGGCGCAGGTCCAGCTCGCGGCGGCGGGAGGTCTTCAGCCAGGGCGGGTCGGGCTCGGAGACCGGGGCGGAGGACGGCAGGGTGTGTGGGGGCTGGTTGGGCAGGTTGAACACGTCCAGCAGCGCCTCGGCGTCCACGCCCGCGACCTTGGCGGCGTCGCCGATGGTGACCAGGCGCGGCAGCAGCTTGCCGATGACCGGGTTGTTCAGCTTGGCGAAGGCGGGATGAAAGGCTGGGAGCAGCGTGCGCAGCTCAGGTCGGAGGGCCAGGGCCTCGGAGACCTTCGTGTCCAGCGTGAAGTCGGCCATGGCGTCTGTCCTCGAACGGCTCAAAGCAAGGGACGGGCCAACTCTCTGATCGAGCCTCACTCGGGGTCGGCGAGCCCAGTCTGTGGTCGATCTTGACCCCTCCGTGTGGGATCCGACCCACCCGAGCTCACGTCCGACTTGTCCGCGCAGGGCCCTGGCGCGCCCCACAGCGGCGCTTGCCGCACCTTGCCCGGCGCGTGGCTGATGACCGCGCCGAGCACCAGGGCACACCAGAGCGCGGGGACCTGCCAGGCCTCCAGCGTCAGCACGACGGCGAACAGCCCCAGCTTGATGAGCACCACCCAGGCCTGGGCCCAGCGGAACCAGTCCAGGCCGTAGCGGTAGAGCTCCTCGACCACCATGAGCCCGCCGGACAGGAGCAGGCCCGCCAGCCAGAGGTCCAGGTCCTGGCGGCCGAAGGCGGCGCCGCCCAGGACCATGGCCACGCAGCCGAGGTGGACGGTGCGGAGGCTGATGCGGAGCCAGCGCTGACCCGGGAACTTCCTGGCCATCAGCGCGTCCGGATCATGACTGGTGCATCCGCACCACCCGGTAGCCGTCCGGGCTGCGCAGGATGGTGTCGAACCAGGCCTTGCCCTGGTAGCGATAGCGCAGCTGGATGCCGCGCACCTGGGCGCCGATCAGGGCCTCGAGGGCCTCGCCCAGATCCCAGCCCTTGTTGGGCGTGTGGCCGCCCGAGGGGCCCTTGGCCAGCACCTGGTCCAGCTCGGTGTGGGCCAGGATCTCCTCGCAGAGGGTGCGCAGGGCCGCCTCGTCGAGCAGCCCCTCCTCGAGCTCAGGCAGCTCCATGGTCATGGTTCAGCATCCACGGTGGGAGGGACTCGTCCTTGGGCTGTTCGGCGCTCAGTCCGAGGCAGCTCTCCTCCGCACCGTAGACCAGGGCCTCGGCCAGGGGAACCTCCTCGCTCGCGGTGGGCCGCGGGCTCGGGCCGCTCGGGGAGGCGGCCACAGGTCGCCGTCCCGCTCGGCGGCGCGAAGGAGGGGTGTAAGAGGACCCTCGAGGTCGCGGCGCTCGCGGCGCGATCGGCGATGGCCTGCCGGTCAGCGGACCCGCGAATCCAGATAGCGGTCGAATCCCCGCGACGGCGTGTTCGATTCCGCACACCGGTGACCGGCCCTCAGGTGGGGTCGACCCCGTGGACTCCTGTGACGGGCCGATCCGCTGTTCGGCCAGGGCTGAAAACTGGCTGGGCACGTGGCTTGCAAAAGGGGGCCACCGAGAAACCCCCCGCCCGAGACCAACATGCGCAGACTGCTGTCGATTGCTCTGTTCGTTGCTGCGGCCGCCTCGGCCACCGCCCTCGCTGACGACCTCCATCGCCCGGACCAGGCGCCAGGCGAGGCTGCTCAGGTCGAACAAGGCAAGGCGCTGTTCGCGATGTGCGCCGGCTGTCACGGCGCCGAGGGCGAAGGCAAGATCGGCGTCGGGCCTCGGCTCAACAGCGCCAACTACCTGGCCGCCGCCCCCAACGACTTCTTCGAGCAGACCATCGTGAAAGGTCGCGCCGGCACCAACATGGTGGCCTTCGGCGCCGGCATGCCCGAAGAGAACGTCGACGCGCTGGTCTCCTACATCCGCTCTTGGCAGACCACGCCGGGCGCGACCCTGGACGAGGCCCCGCTCAGGGGCGACGTCGCCACGGGCGACAAGCTGTTCAACGACATCTGCACCACCTGCCACGGCGGCGCTGGGGCCGGCTACTCCGAGGCCGGCAGTGGCACGGGCATCGGCCGCAAGGGCTTCCTCGACGTCGCCAGCGACGGCTTCCTCCGAGAGGTCATCCGCAACGGCAAGGACAACACCCCCATGCGGTCTTTCGACAAGGACAGCCCGGTCACCGTGGCTGACCTGACCGACGAAGAGATCGACTCC
>CALGIB010000836.1 GCA_937915955.1 uncultured Pseudomonadota bacterium | reverse complement strand
TCCTCGGCAGGCCGTAGAAGTCCGGCCCGTGGAAGCTGGCGAAGCCCTCGAGCCTGTCCAGCCGGCCGACGCTGTCGAAGGCCTCGGCGTAGAGCTCGAGGGCCGCGTGCGCGGTGTAGCAGCCAGCGCAGCCGCAGGCGGCCTCCTTGGCCACCACCGCGTGAGGCGCGCTGTCGGTGCCCAGGAAGAAGCCCGGATCCCCGCTGGTGGCCACGTGCAGCAGGCGCTCGCGGTCGCGGCCGCGCTTGAGGATGGGCAGGCAGTAGTAGTGCGGCTGGATGCCGCCCACGAACATGGCGTTGCGGTCCACGAGCAGGTGGTGGGCCGTGATGGTGGCGGCCACGCCAGGGCCCGCGGCCTGCACGAAGTCGGCGGCGTAGGCCGTCGTGATGTGCTCCAGCACGACCCTCAGGCCGGGCAGGCGCTCGACCAGAGGGGCGAGCACGGTGTCGACGAAGACGCGCTCGCGGTCGAAGATGTCCACGCCGCGCGTGGTGACCTCGCCGTGCACGAGCAGCGGCAAGCCCAGCGCCGCCATGCGCTCGAGCACGGGGAGGACCGCCTCGACGCGGCTCACGCCGCTGTCCGAGTTGGTCGTCGCGCCGGCCGGGTAGAGCTTCAGCGCGTGCACGTGGCCGCTGGCCACCGCGCGGTCGATCTCGTCCGGTGGCGTGTTGTCCGTCAGGTACAGCGTCATCAGGGGTCGAAACGCCTGACCCGGGGGCAGCGCGCCCAGGATGCGCTCGCGGTAGGCCAGCGCCAGGGCGGTGGTCGTGACCGGGGGCTTCAGGTTCGGCATCACGACGGCGCGGCCGAAGACCCGCGCCGTGGCGGGCAGCACGTCGGCCATCGCGGCGCCGTCGCGCAGGTGCAGGTGCCAGTCGTCGGGGCGGGTCAGGGTCAGGGTCGCTGCGGCCATGGCCTCGTCTATCAGCTTCCTCGGCGCTCGATCTGGGCGATCAGCGAGTCCAGGTCCTCGCTGCCTCCGGCGGCGTCCAGGTCGATGGTGCCGGCGTCGCGCTGGGCCTGGGAGAGCTCGCTCGGGGCCCGCGGCAGCGGGGCCGCGCCTCGCTCCTCGCTCAGCTGCTCGACCTTGGGTCGGACGAACTGCGTCCTCTGCTCCAGCCAGCGCCGGTAGCGCGCCAGGCTCCACATGCCCTCGCCCGCGCCCAGCTCCAGCGCGCTGGACAGCTTGTGGAAGGCGCCGTTGCGCACGTGGTTCCGGACCGCGCCGCTGGCCGTCAGCAGCTCCAGCTCGGGCACCCGGAAGCCCTGCTCGGTGCGGTGGCTCAGGCGCTGGCAGACCACCGCCGAGAGGCAGTCGGCCAGCTGCACGCGCACCCCGCTCTGGGCCTCGGAGGGGAAGCTGGCGACCACGCGCTGCAGCGCCTCCGCGGCGGTCGAGCTGTGCATGGTCGCCAGCACCAGGTGGCCCGTCTCGGCGGCGTCCAGGGTCAGCTGCATGGTCCGAGCGCGGCGGAGCTCGCCGACCAGCAGCACGTCGGGGTCCTCGCGAAGGGCATCCAGCAGCCCCTGCTCGAAGCTGGGCGTGTGCTGGCCGACCTCGCGCTGGCGAAACAGGCAGCGCTTGCCGCGCAGCACGTACTCGATGGGCTCTTCGAGGGTCAGCACGTGCCGAGGCACGCCCTGGTCGAGCTCGTGCATCAGCGCCGCGAGGGTCGAGGACTTGCCGCTGCCCGTGGCCCCGCAGACCAGGATCAAGCCGTGCTCCCGCCGCACCAGCTGGCCCAGGTCGGGGTGCAGGTTCAGCTTCTGGAGCGTGGGCTGGAAGGCCGCGAGCAGGCGCACGGCCAAGCCCACGCCCCGCCAGGTCTGCAGCACGTTGATCCGGCACTGCACGCCCGAGATGCGACGCGACAGGTCGGCGCTGCGGCGCTCGAGGAAGGCGCGCCAGTCCGGCACCAGGTCCTGGGCGACGCTGTGCAGGCTGGCCGCAGGCACCGGCTGCCCGACGAAGCTCAGCTCGCCGTCCACCCGGTGTGCTCGGGGCAGGCCCGGCTCGAGGTGCAGGTCGCTGGCGCCGGCCTGGTAGGCCTCTCTCACCCAGGCCTCGATCATCGCTGGGGATCCAGGATCAGTCCGTGCGCGTCGTCGCGCAGGATGGGCGCGAAGAAGGCCTCGATGGCGGCCAGGCCCTGGTCGCTGTCGTGCACGTTGTCGTGCTCGGCCGCCCGCTCGATCCCCCCCTCGGTGATGGTCTCGAACTGCACGAAGCCCAGGCTGGCGCCCTCCGGGCCGTTGCCGAGAACCGAGCCGGCGCTGAACTCGATGTCCTGGACCGGCCAGACCTCGCGGCCCACGCCGGGCGGCGCGAAGGCCTGCGCGAACAGCTCGTTGGTCGAGTTGGGCACGACCTCGTCGTCCAGCGCGGCGCCCAGGTAGATGTCGGGCGCCGGACCGTCGATCCAGCGGTCCTGCTGGACGTAGGGTGCCCAGATCATCGGGTCGGCGGGGTCCACCATGGTCTGCAGCAGCGGGAAGGCCCGGTCCACGTCGCCCTCGGCCATGGAGTTGGGCTTCATCAGGTCGATCAGCAGGCCGAAGGTCGGCGAGTCCTGGATGATCTGGGTGATGCGTCCGCCGCCGACGAACAGCTGACCGCCGCGCAGATCCGAGCTGAGCGCCAACGGCTCGGGGCCCATGATCGCGCCCAGGGAGACCCCCGCGTAGGCGATCCGCGAGCCGTCCAGATCGCTGTGCTCGTCGCCGTCCAGGTCCAGCCCCGCCTTCAGCGCCTGGATCAGCTGCAGCTTGTCCCAGGCCGACTGCCGGAAGTTGTCGCGCAGCCGCAGGCCGTGAAGCCCGGGCGGGCTGACCCGGATCGCGAAGATCATCAGAGGCTCGAGCAGCTCCAGCTCCGCCTCGCCGCGGGTCGGGTGGTCCCCGTGCTCGACCGCGTCGATGGCGACGATGGCGACGCCCTGCTCCACCACCTCGTCGACGATGGCGTCGCACTGGTCCCGGTCCCCGCCCAGGCCGTGCCCACAGAGCACGATCGGGAACGGACCCGGCTGGTCGCTGGGCGTCCAGATGCTCACGGGCAGCTCGTAGTGGTCGCGGATCTCGACGCCGCCCGGCGGGACTAGGCGCTCCTCGTCGCGGAAGTCGGCCGCCTCGAACCGGGCCTCGCAGCGCTGCCAGGCGCCGTGGACCTCGCACCCGACCAGCTCCAGTGAATGCTCAATTCCCTGAACGATCTCAGCAACCTGAATAGACTGACGGTGAGCAGACTGGGTGGTGAAGACCGTCATCGCCGCGATCTGATCGGGGCTCAGATCCAGGGCGACCAGGGCCTCCTGGTAGCGCCGGGTCAGCGGATGCTCGACCTGGCGTCCCTCGGGATCCAAGAGCTCGGCGAGGTAGCTCGAGGGGCCCGCGCAGCCCGCCTTGCCTGGCTCCGTGCGCAGGCCCGCGACCACGCGGGTCGCCGAAGGCAGAGCCCTGCGGGGCTGCATCAGGATGGTCGTATCCAGGTCGATGCGGCGGGCGTCGAAGGGCACCTCGATCGGCCCGTCCTCGGTCAGGGCCACGAGGAAGAGGTCCTCGAGCAGGGCCTCGCCCAGGGGCTCGTCGAAGCGGAAGAAGAGCCCCGAGGTCAGCCCGAAGCCGTCCAGGGTCGACAGGAAGTCGAACCAGTCGGCGTAGTTGTCCGGGTAGTCGACCAGCGCCGCGTGCTCGCGATCGAACTCCAGGCGCAGGCCGGTCGGAGAGCCGCTGTCGGACACCGCCCAGTGCTCGTCCGGCCAGACCGTCAGGCCCTCTTCGAAGCCCTGCCTGTAGCGCAGCCGCGGCCCGTCCTCACAGAAGGAGACGGGCTCGGGGGCGCAGGCCAGCAGGAGGGTCAGCAGCACGCCCGCAAGCGTAGCCGATCAGGCGCCGAGCGCAGCCCTCAGCGCGCCCAGGACCGCGTGGGCGTCGAAGGGGACGCCCGGATGGTCCATCGAGCCGCGCAGCTCGGCCTGGCGCTCGAGCAGCAGCGCCGTGTCGTTCAGGATGCGGCGGGCCTCGCTCCGACCGGCCTCCCGGGCCGCCTCGATCAGCAGGTCGTTGTCCACCGTGGCGTTTTCGGTCTCATGCATAACTATTCATCTCCGCGAATACCTATTCGTACCACGGAGGCCTACCTGGAGCAAACCCGGGCAGAAAAATGCACCGGGCAGAGCGACGAGAGCCCGGACCTTTCGGCTCCGAGCTCTCGCTGGATGCGGCGCGGTGGCGCGATCAGTGGGCCGTGGGGGCCTCGGGCGCGTGCTCTCCGGCGGGGGCGGCGTGATCGCCGCCGTGCTCGTCACCGTGGCTGGCGCCATTCCAGAGGAGACCCACGAAGAGGCCGGCGACGGCCAGCATCACGACCACGCCGACGATGGCGGGCCCCAGCTGGTTCTGATGGTGCTCGGGCATGTCCATGATGCTGCTCCTGTGCTGGCCGCGAGCCTATTCCGAGCACCCGAGGCTAGCAACCGCAGCAGCGGTCCGCGGAGCTCCTCAGCAAGGTGCCGTCGGCGTCGTAGAGCTCGGTCGCGCAGGCGTCCACCACGCTGTCGACGTCCCCGTCCCCGTCCACGTCGCGGTAGGCCGCCGGCACGGACACCAGCATCTCGAGCTCGGTCCCCCGCGAGAGCTCCTGGATGGGGCCTGCGTCGGGCAGGAAGACCTGGACCACCATGGCCTCGATGTCGTACCAGTCGATCCCGTCGGGAGGCAGCCCCGCGCGCTCCTCGGGCGGCAGGCTCCAGACGACCTGAGCGCGCCAGCCGCCCTCGGCCGGGGCGAGGGAGAGCCAGCTCGAGTCGTGCTGCGTGTCCGCCCAGGCCTGGACCAGCGCCTCTGCGTCCTCCTCGGTGCGCGTGGACGTGGGGCCGGCCAGTCGCCAGGTCGCCGGCGGCTCCTTTCGGGTCGCCGCGAAGGGCTCGGACTCCAGGCTGGCCTCGACGAACACGGTGACGCCGCGGTCCCCGCTGCATTCGCTCCACCACTCCCTGGAGGCGCCCACGAGCTTGCCCTTCACCGCGGGCCCCGAGCGGGGGAGCAGCCACCAGGTCTCGCCCGGCGTCAGCCCCTCGCGCTCGAGCTCGCTGGCGCTCAGCTCCCCCTCGACGAAGTCGCCCACGTAGGTGTCGTGGCGCCACTCGATCGGCCAGGGATCACGGTCGAGGTGGGAGTAGCCCAGCGCGCGCAGGAGGATGTCCTGAGAGAAGGCCAGCTGCCGCGCGACGATCTCGGCCTTCGGGGCGTCTCGCGCGGACCGGTAGGCCTCGAGCAGCGGCGTCAGCGTGCGAGGGGTCTGCTCGATGGCCGCGGCGCGCTGGAACCAGGACACGTCCCCCGTGCGCTCGCCCTCGGCCAGGGCCGACTCCACCGTGATCGGCTCGGGCTCCAGGTAGCTGGCCACCACCCAGCCCTCGACGCCGTTGGCCACGCGCACCAGGGCCCAGCTGCCCTGGGTCCGGAGCAGCTCCAGCGGGGTGTTGATGGCCAGACGGCCCCGGATCGCGCTGCCCTCGCTGCTCTCGGTCCGGAGCTTCAGCACCGAGGCCTGCACGTAGCGCATCTCCGGGGCGGGCACTGGCGCCGGCGCCGCCCCGGGGAGCGCGGCCGACGGCGGGACCGGCTCGGGGCTCGAACAGGACCAGAGCAGCAGCAGCAAGGACCACCTCCGAGGAGATTAGACCCCAGCGTGGACTCGATCACCGCGCTGGTGCTCAGCCAGTCGCTGAGGCACGGCCCTCGCGAGGGGGCAAGGTGGCGCTGGCGCCCGTCACCACGGACGGGCCCCTGCTTGTACTGGGCGCGGTGCTGGCCGGCGCCGCGGCGCAGCTGAGCTGGCTGCTGGCGGCGATCAACCTGCTGGGAGCAGGCTTCGTGGCCTGGCTGGGCGTAGGGGTCGAGATCGGTGAGGTCGCTCCGGACAGCGTCTGGAAGGCGGCGGGCACCAACGTGCTGAAACCCCGCGCCTGGCTGCGAGGGCGGGCCTAGGTCTGGGTGATGCGGGCCCTGGGGCTGGGCCTGCTGGTCTTCGCGGGTGGCTTCGTGTGGGAGGCCTGGAGGCTGCTGACCGAGTAGGCTCTCGGCCATGATCACCCTGCTCCTGGCCTGCACCGTCGCGAGGCTGCCGCACAGCTCCGCCGCCCCCGAGACCCAGACCGTCACGCTCGAGGACCTGCTCACCCCGGGCCCGCTCGTGCACGAGGTGCACATCTCGGCGCGGACCGAGGGCGACCTCAGCGGCCTGCTGAACCTGGACCACCCGGACGCTCCCCCGCTGAAGAAGGCCAAGGTCCCGATCGTGCTCCCGGTGCACGTGCTGCGGCGCGAGGACGGCAGCGTCTGGGTGCTGGACACGGGGGTGACCCGCGGCTTCGTCCAGGGCACCAAGGAGCCCGCCAAGGGCCTGCTCCGCGCGGCCGCGGGCAGCATCCGGGGCGAGGTGGGCCTGGCCGACATCGTGGGCGAGCGGGACCTGGCCGGCGTGCTGATCAGCCACGCCCACCTCGACCACATCCTGGGCCTGCCCGACGTCCCCGCGGACGTGCCGGTCTACCTGGGGCCGGGCGAGCTCGAGGAGCGCCTGGGCCGCAACGCGCTGACGCACCGGACCTCGCAGGCGGCGCTCTCGAACCACGACCTGCGCACCTGGGACTTCGAGGCGGGCGTGCCGCTGGCCGGGGTGGACAAGGCCCTGGACGTGCTCGGCGACGGCTCGCTCTGGGCGCTCTACAGCCCCGGCCACACCCCGGGTTCGACGGCCTTCCTGGCCCGCACCACCGAGGGGCCGGTCCTGTTGACCGGAGACGTCTGCCACACCCTGTGGGGCTGGGAGCACGACGTGCCCCCGGGCGGCTACAGCAGCGACGGCGAGGCGGGCGCCCGGAGCTTCGCGCTGCTGCGCGAGATGGTGGCCCAACACCCCGAGATCGTCGTCTACGTCGGCCACGAGACCGACGGCGTCGGGACCGGCGTGGACGAGGTCCTATAGGAGCGCCCGCAGGGCCTCGACGCGCTCGCGGTTGACGCCCCGGTCGCTGCGACCCAGCCGGCTGGCCGAGCGCACGTCCACGCGGTCGTCCCGGTCACCGGGCACCGACAGCCGCGGCGTCAGAAGAGGCGGGCGTAGCCCAGGCTCGCGCTGTGCTCCAGCGCCCGGTCCCGCCCCAGGTGTCCCAGCGGCAGATCGCTGCCCACGGAGACCCAGGTGCGGTAGCGGAGCTGGCGGCCGTGGACGAGCTGCAGAGACGCTCGGGTGCGGGCTGCGGCGCTGCTCAGCGGCAGGGGGAAGCTGCGCTGGTGGCTCAGCGCCGTCGAGGCGGTCCAGCCCGGCGACAGCGAGCGCCCCAGGCTGGCGGAGATCTCGGGGCTGAGCTGCCAAGCGTGGTCGCGATCGAGCTCGGCCGAGGCCCACAGACCCCAGGGCCAGGCACCGTCGCTGCGCTCCAGGCCCAGCGCCGTGGAGACGCCCAGGCCACCTCGCCCGGTGATGTCGGCGCCGAGGGGGGAGGAGGCTTGCTCCCAGCTTCGGCCCGTCGGCAAACGGAATCCCAAGGACATCATGGGCGAGGCGCCTGTGCGCTCAGAAGGAGTCTCGAGGACGACGCCGAGATGCAGGTCAGCGAGACCTCCACCCTGCGAGGCCTGCAGATCAGTGCTTCGCCAGGCCATCTGCGCTGGCAGGCTCAGGCCGACCTGGCCCCAGCGGGACCAGCGCCAGCCGCCGAACAGCAGCGTGGACAGCTCCTGGGAGGTCATCGAGGAGGTCACCACCCGCCCCTGGCTGTCGTAGCGGAGCTGGCTCTGGGTGCCGCTCACCATGAGGCCGGCCGAGGCGCGCTCGCAGCGGCCCAGGCGAGCCGGCGTCGAGCTGGTGCTGCCGACACAGCAGGCGCTGGCGCGCGCCTGCCCGGTGAGCGCCAGCAGGAGCCAGGTCACTCGACCTCGACCTCGACGCTGCCCTGGCCAGCGCCATCGTCGACGTCGACCTGCAGCTCCCAGGTGCCGGGCATCGAGAACGCGAAGTCGGCCTCGTACTGGCCGTCGCCGAGCTCGGCGACCTCGGGAGGGGTGTCGATGCCGTGGCCGTGCGCGGTCATCCAGGGCGTGACATGGACCTCGGCGTCGGTGACGGGCTCGCCGTCGTCGGCCCAGCTCAGGTGGAGGGTGGCCACGACGTCGCCGGCGACCGGGGGGTCGGGGTCGATCGTGTGGAGCATCACGTCGAGCTCGGCGGGCTCGGACGAACAAGCGAAGAGGAGGAGCGTGAACATGCTCCCGATGTAGGCCACTCCCCGGGCGAGCGCGATGCGGCGAATTGTCGCAGGGGGCGCCTCAGCCCGGGCCCACCGCCAGCTTCCTCTGCAGGGTCCGTCGATGCAGGCCGAGCCGGCGCGCCGCCTCTGACACGTTGCCGTCGCAGTCGACCAGCACCCGCTGGATGTGCTCCCACTCGGCCTGGGCCAGGCTGGGCGTCTCGGCCTGCTCGGCCACCTGCCCCGAGAAGGCGGCCAGCAGCTCGTCGGCGTCGATGGGCTTGCTCAGCACGTTGACCGCGCCCAGGCGCATGGCCTCGACCGCCGTCGCGATGCTCCCGAAGCCGGTCAGGAGGACCACCTGCAGCCCGGGCTCGCGCCGGAGCAGGTCCGCCATCAGCACCAGCCCGGAGCCGCCGGGCATGCGCAGGTCCAGGACCGCGTGGGTGGGCCGGGTGGCCTCCTGAACGGCCAGGGCGCGCTGGGGCCCCTCAGCGGTGAGCACCTCGACCCCCCGGCGGCGCAGCGCCAGGGCCATCCGCTCCCTCAGGCGCTCGTCGTCGTCGACCAGCAGCAGGCGGGACTCAGGCGGAAGCACGGGGGCCTCCTCCCGGCAGGATCAGGCGGAGGGTGCTGCCCTCGCCCAGGGAGGAGCGGATCTCGAGCCGGCCCCCGAGCTCGGCGGCGACCGAGCTGCAGAAGTAGAGCCCCAGGCCCCGTCCTGCCGGACGCGTCGTGTAGAAGGGCTCGCAGGCCCGCTCCAGCTGCTCGGGGCCCATGCCGGCGCCGTCGTCCTGGACCTCGAGGCAGGTCTCCTCACCCGTCGAGCAGCGCACCACGATGTGCCCCGCGCCGGCGTCCCGAGCGTTTCCCACCAGGCGCCTCAGCACCTGCCGGGTCAGCCGAGGCGGCAGCAGCGCGCGCCCGGAGGCCTGGTTGTCGGCGTCGGGGACGGCGTCCCGGACGAGCTCGCTCAGGTCCTCCTCGACCCATACCTCACCGATCCCCTGGCCGGCCTGGGCGCTGAGCTGCTGGAGCACGTCCTGGCAGCGACCGACCTCCTCGGCCACCAGGTCCAGGTCCTCCCGGTGCGCGGGCAGCTCGCCTCGCAGCTCACGGCTGACCAGCAGGATCGTGGACAGCGGCGAAGCCAGCTCGTGGGCAGCCCCTGCGGCCAGCGTGGCCAAGGCGCTGACCCTCTGGCTGCTGGCCTCGAGGCGACGCGCCTCGGCCAGCTGAGCCTCGGCCCGGTGCTGCGCCCGCCGCAGGCTGGTGACCGCCCCCGTCACGACCACCGCGGTGATCGCGAAGCCGACGAACATGCCGAGCAGGTGGCCGCGCATCGCCTCGGGACCGTGGTGGTGGAGCTCCGCTGGGGCCAGCCAGAACAGGCTGAGGTAGGCGGCGACGGCGGCCGTCAGCAGCCCCCAGGCGTGCTGGGCCGGGAGCAGCAGCGCGCCGACGACCACGGGGAAGGTGTAGACGAAGGAGTATGGCGTGCCTGCGCCCCCGGACATCACCAGCAGCGCGGTGACGATTCCGATGTCCGCGAGCAGCACCAGGCCGAAGCCCTGGACCCCGGGCCGAAGCTTCAAGAGACCGAGGTTGCTGACCAATACGACCGCCGTCAGGCCCATCGCGGTGAGTAGATCCCAGCTGGGAGACCACCCCATCGCCGAGCTCATCGTGCCCACCAGCATGCCGATCCCGGCTACCCAGCGGAAGCCGAGCAGGCTCTGGGCGTCGGGCAGGGCAGCTGAGGGTCTGGCGTCCATGACCCAGATATAGTCAGCCCCAGGAGGCGCCGTGCTGTTGCTGATCCTGGGTTGCTGGGGAGGGCCCGGCTGCGAGCCGGTCACCGAGACCGCGATCACGTTCACCCGCGACGACGGGGCCACCGACACCCTGCACGAGGCCGACGAGTTCCCTGGCGGGCCGGCCTTCTACCAGGACGACGGCACCGTCGACCACGGCATCATCGGGGTCGCAGAGGAGACCGGCGGCGACTGGCTGAACGTGGCCCTGCAGGCGGGCGGCGCGGGCGTGGGCGACACCTGCCGGGACTGGAACCACGCCAACAGCACGGGCATCTGCGGCTGGTTCGAGCTGTCCGGCGAGGTGGCCGACGACGAGGGCGACGAGCTCTTCGGCACCGACGCCTGGGACCACGACGACGGCACGATCTGCATCGCCGAGATCCGGGACGAGCCCGAGGGCTGGTACCTGTCCTTCACGCTCGAGAGCGACCTGAGCTTGGGCGGCACCGGCCTGACCATCGAGGGCTCGGTGCTGGACGCCTTCACCGCGAAGTAGGCACCTACTGCTCGTGCAGCCAGGCCACGATGTCGGCGATCTCCTGGTCCGCCAGCGTCTGCCGGAAGCCCGGCATCGAGTAGCCCGTCCCGTACAGGACCTGCTCGACGTAGCGGGGCTCCCCGGCGGCCGTGAAGTTGCGCAGGTCCGGGCCCCGGTCGAGGCCGCTGGCGTCCTCGCCGTGGCAGGTGGAGCAGTTCTCCGCGTAGAGCGGCGCGCCCTGGGAGGCGAGGCCCTCGAGGTCGAGGACAGCAGCGACCTCGGGGTCGTCTTCACGAGAGGCGCAGGCGAGCGAGAGGATCAGGATCATGGGTGGACTCCGGTGGTGCGACCTCCTTGTGTCGCGAGCCGCCGGAGCCCTTCACCCCTGCGCCGTCCGGCTCACTCGCAGCCCGAGGTCGTGCAGCTCACGGTGACGTCCTCGTCGTAGGTGTAGCCCCAGGTCGAGCTGTCGCCGCTGTCCCAGGTCCCCGTGTCCGTGTAGATGTCGTCCGGGTTGTTGTCGTCCTCGGCGGCCACCGTGCCGAAGTCGCAGACGTCGGCCTCGAAGGTGGCGTCCAGGCCGAAGACGATGACCGCGCCGCCGCCGTAGCCGCCGCCAGCGCTGTTGGCGTAGTTGTCCCAGAAGCCCGCGGCGGAGGTCGTCGTGCCGGTGCAGGTGGCGTCTGTCGAGGCGTCCAGCATCAGGGCCCCGCCCCAGGCCTGGGCCTCGTTCGAGTAGACCGAGCTGTCCGTGAAGTTGATCTCGTTGGGCGTGCTCAGGCCGTACCCGTAGTAGACGCCGCCGCTGATGGCCGAGTTGCCGAAGATCTCGCTGTCCACCACGTCGATGACGCCGCTGAAGCCGAACAGGGCGCCGCCGAAGGTGGCCGAGCTGCCCGAGATCTCGACGCTGTCCAGCAGCAGGCTGCAGCCGTCCGAGGCGATGGCCCCGCCCAGACCGTCGACGGCCATGTTGTCGTGGAAGGCCGAGTCGCTCACGGTGACCGTGGCGTCCGAGAAGCAGACCAGGGCGCCCCCGACGTCGTAGCCGAAGTTGGGATCTACGGTGCTCGAGTAGCCGTTGTCGAAGCTCACGCCGCTGATGTCCACCGTCAGCGAGTCGGTCTCGATGGTCAGGATGGTGCCCGCGCCACCCCCGTCCAGGACGCTGACCTCCTCGCCGAGGCCGATGATGTCGATGTCGGCCTCGAGCGTGAGCCGGGCGCTGTAGGTGTTCTCGCAGAGGTAGAGCGAGCCCGCCTCGGTGCCGGTCCAGGCGCTCAGGTCGGCCTCGGTCCAGCTGCCGTCCCCGTCCGCGTGGAACCAGGCGTCGGCGGCCCCAGCCCAGGCGTCACCGTCACAGTTCGAGTCCACCTCGGAGCAGCTCTCCTCGGCCGCGGGGTACACGTCCCCGTCGCTGTCGTCGCAGTCGCCGCCGACGGTCGTCAGCCCCTCGACCAGCTCGCAGGCGTTGACCAGGTTGTCGTCGTCGCCGTAGCCGTCCAGGTCCAGGTCGGCGTAGAACTCGCTGACGGACTCGGGGGCGATGCTGTCATCGTCTCCGTCGATCAGGCCGTCGCAGTCGTTGTCCAGGCCGTCGCAGATCTCCTCGGCCTCGGGGCTGATCGCCTCCAGGGCGTCGTTGCAGTCATCGGCGTTGTCGACGTAGCCCTCGGGGGCCGTGCAGGCCTTGGCGACGTCCTGCTCCAGTCCGTAGCCGTCCCCGTCCTCGTCCCCGTAGAACGAGATCAAGGTGCTGGCGTCGAAGTCGTCGTCCTCCGCGTCGACCAGGCCGTCGCAGTCGTCATCGACCTCGTTGCAGACCTCGCTGGCGCCCACGTGGATCTCCGGGTTGGAGTCGTCGCAGTCCTTGGCGTTCTCGACCATGCCGCCGGTGGACTCGCAGCCCGGGTAGGCCGAGGCGTTGGCGTCGCCCTCGCCGTCGCCGTCGACGTCCGGGTAGAAGTCCACCAGCAGGCCCTCGTCGACCTGGTCGTCGCAGTCGTTGTCGAGCCCGTCGCAGACCTCGGTGGCGTCCGGGTTGACGTCCGCGTCGTCGTCGTCGCAGTCGTCGGCGGCGAAGAAGCCGTCCAGGTCGTTGTCGGTCAGCGCGGGGTCGGCCTCGCCGTCGGTGCAGGCCAGGGTCGCGAGCAGGTGCAGGAGCATGGGTTCTTCCTCGAACTACGGGGGGCCGAGCGTAGCCGAATGGAGCGCGGCTGGCCCGAGCCCGCGCCCCGACCTGGGCTCAGAGCGTGCGCAGCCAGGCCAGGACGTCCGCGACCTCCTGGTCCGCGAGGATGTCCTCGTAGGCGCCCATCTGGCCGAGGCCTCCGTACAGGATGGTCTCGACGACCTCGGCGTCCTCCCGCCGGGTCAGCTTGTCGACCAGATCGGGGCCGGCCTCGTTGCCCTTGGCGTCGGGACCATGGCAGGCCGTGCAGCTCTCCGCGAAGACGGCGGCGCCGTCGACGACGACGCCCTGGAGGTCGAGGACGGCCGCGACGCCTGGGTCGTCAGCGGGGTCGGCGCAAGCGAGGAGCAACATCAGCGTCATCGGAGTTCCTTTTCAAGCTGTTGAGATCGTTGCGATGTACCACGACGGAAGGGTTCAGGCTGGCCCAGCGGGGCGCGGCCCAGCCCTCGTGGCAAGTCGTTCACCTCGAGGACCGCGACGCCGTCCAGTTCGTCGCTCCGCTGTGCCTGCAGGCGATGGTCAGGGCGAGCATCACGAGATCTGCCAGGTCCCCCGAGGGCCCGCCAGCGGGCTACACTCGGACCGCAGGGCGGCATCCTGCGGAGATGGCGATGCTGCTGATTTCGATGGTCCTAGGCTGCAGCGAGAGCACCCTGTGCGAGGGCAAGATCCCGCGCGAGGCCGAGGTGATCGAGCACCGGCAGGAGACGCTCGACCCGGGCTTCCGCGACAGCGGGGGCTCCGAGCCGACCTCGCAGGTGCTGGTCGACCAGGACGTCCTGGACTCGTATCTATCTGAGATTGGTTCAGATTCATCCCCCGATGTGGACTTCTCGGGCGAGGTGGCGTTTGCCCACTACTGGATCGACGGCGGCTGCGACGACCTGACCTACACCGCGGTGTCCATGGACGGTCAGCTGCGGCTGCGGCGCGAGACGGTCACCGGCGGCTGCGAGGCCTACATGCCCACGCTGGACTTCGTGGTCGTGGAGCACGGCGGCGCCGACGACATCGACTTCTGCGAGCCGGTCATCGAGTGGGCCGGGTCCGTCGGCCGCGGGCGAGCAGGAGGATCCCGTTAGCCCTCGAGGCGTACGCCTCCGACGTAGACCCAGCGATCCCCTCGCCGCTCGAAGCGGCTGCGCTCCGTGAAGCTGGCGTCCAGGCCGCCCTGCTCCAGGGTCGCGGTGAAGGTCACGAAGCCCGGCTCACCGCCCGGCCCGGGATCCACGTGCTCGGAGATGGACAGCCCCAGGAAGCGGGTCTGCTGGTGGAAGGCGCGCACGCCGTCGGCGTCCTGGGGAGGGTCCGAGGTGGCGACGGCGTAGTCGATCAGGCCCAGGGCGAAGGCGACGTAGCGGCTGCGCATCAACGCCTCCGGGCTGGGCGCCGGGCGACCCTCGTGCCAGGGCTTGCAGCAGCGCTTGTAGAGCTTTCTCGAGCGACAGGGGCAGCGCATCTGCCCCGCTATCCGCTCAGCTCACCGGCGCATCCCCGGCGCTCGGGGGCTGCTCGGCCTTGTCCTCGACGGGCGGGGCCAGCTTCTCGAAGGCCTCGATCGGGCTCACAGGCTCCTCGTCGATCATGCCGAAGATGTCTTCGAGGGTGCCGATCTCGACCGCGCCGAAGCCGACGACCGCCTCGGCCATCACCACCTGCTGCTGAGGGATGTACATCGCGCAGGCCTCGGCCTCGGGCGTCAGGGCGAACATGAGAGCGAGCATTCGTGGCCTCCAGTGATCGGGTTGGAGGCCCGCCCTCGCCCGCGGTTCGTCAGAGGCTCGTCAAGCCGAGGACCCGTTCGCGAAGGCGAAGGCCTGCTCGAGGCGCAGGGGCCAGTCCTCGCGCTGCTGGAGAGGCACGCTCAGCCACTCGCGAAAGACCCGGCCAGCCGGGGAGAAGCTCTGGCCCGCGCCGTGCTCGATCAAGGTCAGGACCTCGTGCCTGGGCAGCTTCACCAGCAGGGCGCCGTCGCCGCTGTCGACGCAGGCCACGAAGGCCCCCCGGTAGCGCAGGCAGGGGAAGCGCATCATCGTGCTGCGCTCGACGCCGTCGCGCTCCAGCCAGACCTCGGCCAGGGTCCAGAACAGGTCATCGGAGTGGGACATGGGCGCCTCCTCTCTGCGGGCTATGGGTGGGGTGATGCTGACCGACGCGGTGACCCTGGAGCAACCCTGGCGCATGTTCCGCAGCGAGCGGGGGCTGGGCGATGCGGCGCTGGGTGAGCTCGAGGCGCTGTTCGAGCGGACATGGTCCTGGGAGGCGCACCGGACCTTCTACGAGGCCCAGATCGCGGTCGTGCCGCCCTCGCAGCAGCCCGCCTGGCTGCCCGAGCTGCGCGCGCGCGTGGCCGAGCTGACCGGCCTGCCGCTCACCGAGCGCGTGGGCCTGACGCTGCAGATCATGGAGCCCGGCCAGTTCGCGAAGGTGCACAGCGACCGGCCGCTGCTGGGCTACGAGACCGCCAGGGTCGTCGTGCAGCTCTCGAGGGGCTGGCGCCCGGGCCAGGGGGGCGAGTTCACCGTGCAGGGCGGCGTGGACGGCCCGGCGGATCGGGTCTTCGAGCCCCGCTTCGGCAGCGCGATGGGCTTCGAGCTGCACCCCGACAGCCACCACGAGGTCAGGGTCACGCGCCGTGAGCGGCGGACGGCGGTCTTCCACTTCCACCACGCGGGCAACAGCACGGAGCTGGCCTCGGCGCTGGGCGAGCTCTTCCTGGGCATGGACTTCGGGGCGCTGCCCGGCGAGCTCGACGCCTCGATCGAGGAGCTCGAGGCCTCGGCCGGCGAGGACGACAGCTTCCGCGCTTGCGCTGTGGCCTGGGCTCTGTGGCGGTGGGGCTGCCCGCTGGCCACGATCCGGCGAGGGCTCGTGGAGGCGGGCGCCGAGGAGCTCCCGATGGGCTGCACGGCGGTGCTGCTGGCGGCCTGGGCGGTGCGGCTGGCGTTCGAGCACGCGGACCTTCGGCGCTGGCCCGAGCTGGCCCGGTGGCTGGCGGGTCGGCCGGCCGAGGGTGGGGCCCTCGAGGCTTTTCGGAGGCGAGCCTTCCCGGTCTGAGGGCTGGACGACGCAGTTCGACCCAGGGTGACCGTCAGCCTCCGGGGGTTTGCGGTATTCCGACGCAGTTCGACCCAGGGTGACCGTCAGCCTGCCCTGCTTGGCGGTATTCCGACGCAGTTCGACCCAGGGTGACCGTCAGCCTGCCCTGCTTGGCG